>DASZYM010000505.1:0-10212 GCA_035545355.1 Dongiaceae bacterium | reverse complement strand
GCAGACGAAGCAGCTATTCCAGCCGCTGTTATGCTTGCTGACCTGGTCGTCGTTCTGGAAGCCGGTATGGGTGAGGGTCAGCTCGGTCTCCGCGCCCTTGGCGGCGAGATCGATGGTGACCAGGGTGTCGGTGTCCGGATGGCGCGGCTTGCCGTCCTCGCCGAGCCAGTTCCAGGTGAAGGCGACGCGGTCCGGCGGCAGGATCTCCTTGAAGACACCGGCGACGTGATGCTGCCCGTTCGGTCCCTTCAGCACCGCCTCGAACCGGCCGCCGATCCGGGTTTCCAAGGTGCAATCGACGACGTCATGGCCTTCCGGGCCGAACCAGCGCGTGAAATGCACCGGGTCGGTGAACATCTTGAAGACCAGAGTCTGCGGCGCCCGGAAGCGCCGGGTGATCCGCAACGACCGGTCACGGTTACGCACGATCTCAGTCACGCTTCCTGCGCTTGCGTTTGCCATCGCTCGCTCCTCCGCTTTGCAGTTCCTTGAGGTACTTGTCCATGCGGTCGAAAGACGAATTCCAGAACCGCTCGAAATCGGTCAGCCAGTCGAAGGCCTGCTTCATCGGCGCGGCCTTGAGCTTGCAGCGGCGCCATTGCGCATCGGGGATACGCTCGATGAGCCCGACCCGTTCCAGGACCGAGAGATGCTTGGAGACCGCGGGCTGGCTCATGGCGAACGGCTCCGCCAGCTCGCCCGCCGAGGCCTCGCCCTCCATCAGCCGCGCCAGGATCGCCCGGCGCGTCGGGTCGGCAAGGCAGGAGAAGATCCGGCTGAGCTGGTCCACGACGGTTATTAACTATTCGGTTATTTAACGTATTGGTTATATACGGCGGATGCCAGAGGGAGTCAAGGCGCGTTTTTCCATGCTCATTCAAATTCGGTCGTCATCCCGTGACTTGGTCACGGGATCCACGCCTTTCTATCGTGCGGCACCCAAGGCGTGGATCCCGCGGCCTAGCCGCGGGATGACGCCCGAGTGCGAGAGAACAGCTGCGCGTCCTCTCTGCCCGCAAGCCGCATCATCGACGCGATCCCCCTACCCCGCCATCTCGGCGGGTTCCGGCACGGGCTCGGGTTCCGGGGTGCGCATGGTGACGAATTCTTCGGCGGCGGTGGGGTGTAGTGCCACCGTCTGATCGAACTGCGCCTTGGTGGCGCCCATCTTCACTGCGACGGCCAGGGACTGGATGATCTCGGCGGCGTCGGCGCCGACCATGTGGACGCCCAGAACCTGCTGGCTGTCGCGATCGACCACCAGCTTCATCAGCGTGCGCTCGGTCGAGCCGGACAAGGTGTGCTTCAGCGGCTTGAAGTCGGCCTTGTAGATGTCGAGCTTGCGGCCGTCGGCGCGGGCATCGCGCTCGGTCATGCCGACGGTCGCAACCGTCGGCTGGCTGAAGACGGCATGTGGCACGTTGTTGTGATCCATCGCCCAGGCGCGGCCGCCGAACACGGTCTCCGAGAAGGCCATCGCCTCCTTGATCGCGACCGGAGTCAAGGCCAGGCGGTCGGTGCAGTCGCCGATCGCGTAGATGTGGTCGACCGAGGTCTTGGAATAGCCATCGACCGCGACGGCGCCGCGCTGCTTGAGATCGACGCCGACCGTCTCCAGGCCGAGATCCCTGGTGTTCGGGATACGGCCGGTGGCGTAGAGCACGTGATCGACGTCCAGATGCCCCCCCGTGCTGAGGGTGAGGCTCAGGCCGTGCCCCTTCTTCTCGATCGCGGTGACGTCGGTCCTGGTGCGAAGATCGATGCCTTTCTTCTTCAGCTCCGCGCCGAGGAAGCTCCGCACATCCTCGTCGAAGCCGCGCAAGACCGGCGCGCCGCGGTAGAGCAGATGCGTCTCCGCCCCGAGGCCGTTGAAGATGCCGGCGAATTCGCAGGCGATGTAGCCGCCGCCGACCACCGCCACGCGCTTGGGGAGATGCGGCAGGTGGAAGGCCTCGTTGGAGGTGATCGAATGCTCGATGCCGGGGATGTTCGGCCGCTCCGGATGGCCGCCGGTCGCGATCAATACATATTTCGCCGTCAGCGGCTTGCCGTCGACCTCGATCGTGTGCGGCGCGGTCAGGCGGGCGCGGCCGTCCATGACGACGACCTTCGATTTCAGCAGCAGGTCGACATAGATCTTGGAGAGCCGCGCGATCTCCTTGTCCTTGTTCTCGATCAGCTTGGGCCAGGAGAAATGCGCGCCCTCGATGGTCCAGCCGAAGCCCGCGGCATCGGCGATCTCCTCATGCACATGCGCTGCATAGACCAGCAGCTTCTTCGGGATGCAGCCGCGGATGACGCAGGTGCCGCCCCAGCGGTATTCCTCCGCGATGGCGACCTTGGCGCCGTAGCCGGCGGCCATGCGCGCGGCGCGCACGCCGCCCGAGCCGCCGCCGATCACGAAGAGGTCGTAGTCGTATTGCGCCATGGACCGCCCTTCTTTGCTCTCAAGTAGGCTGATCCTAGACCGTATCGTGATTTGTTAAAATCGCGTTCGCGGCAAGGCCCTCATCCCTGCCTTCCCCCCACGGGGGAAGGGGACTATGCGCGCGCTCCGCGCGCTCGGTATGGAGCCCTCGCCCGTAGGGAGAGGGGCCCTACAATATCCGGCAATGCTCCGGATCGATGGCGACGCCGACCGGCTCGCCGGTGGCGAGGGCGCGCTCGTGCAGGGATGACAAGGCGCGCACGCGCTGGCCGCCGGCGAGGTCGATGTCGTAGCGCGCCAGGGCGCCGAGATAGTCGACATCGACGATCTTGCCGGCGATCGGCACGGCGCAATGGGGCGTCAGCTTGAGCTTCTCGGCGCGCACCACGACCTTGACGGTGTCGCCGTTCTTGACCGGGCGCAGGTTGCCGCCGCCGACGGTGAGGGTTGCGCCGTCCGCCAGCTTGACCTCGATCGCGCCCTCGCGACCGCCGGTCACGACGGCGGTCAGGAAATTCGCGTTGCCGAGGAAGCTCGCGACGAATTCGCTCTGCGGATGCTCGTAGACCTCGGCCGGGGCGCCGATCTGCTCGATCTTGCCCTTGTTCATCACCACGACGACGTCGGACATGGCGAGCGCTTCCGACTGGTCATGGGTGACGAAGATCGTGGTGATGCCGGTCTGGCGCTGGATCTGCTTCAGCTCGACCCGCATCTCCTCGCGGAGATTGGCGTCGAGCGCCGAGAGCGGCTCGTCGAGCAGCAGCACGTCAGGCTCGATCACGATGGCGCGGGCGAGCGCGATGCGCTGCTGCTGGCCGCCGGAGAGCTCGGAGGGGAGTTTCTTGTCGGTGCCGGGAAGGCGCACGATCTCCAGCGCGCGCTTCACCTTCTCGGCGATGGTCGGCTTCGGCACGTTCCGGTATTTGAGGCCGAAGGCGATGTTGTCGAACACGGTCTTGTGCGGGAACAAGGCGTAGTTCTGGAACACCAGGCCGATGTTCCGCTTGTGGATCGGGATGTCGTTGACCCGCCGCCCGGCGACCTCGATATCGCCCGAGGTCGGGCTCACCAGGCCGGCGATCGAGCGCAGGATCGTGGTCTTGCCGCAGCCCGAGGGGCCGAGCAGCGTGAGGAAGCTCCCCTTCTCGATGGAGAGCGACACGTCCTCGACGGCGACGAAGCTGCCATAGGCGAGCGTGATGTTGCGGAGATCGACTGCGTTCGGCATCGGCTGCTTACTTGGAAAGAGTTTCGGCTGCTTGCTTGGAAAGAGTTATTGCGGAGCTCCCCCACCAACCTCCCCCTCGATCCGCCTTCGCTAAAGCTTCGGCGGACAGGCGGGGGAGGCTACGAAAATTGGAAGGGGAGCCACGCACGCGTTATTGAGAGATCACGCACCCTTGGAGATGCGGTCCCACTGCTTGGTCCAGTCGTCGTTGTGCTGCGCCCAATAGACCGGGTCGCCGAAGGTCAACGCCTTGAACTCGCCGGTCGGATCGAAGGCCGGGAGCTTGGCGATCTTGTCGCTGAGCTTCACCTTGCGCGGGTCGAGCGAGGGCGGATAGTTCTGGCCTTCGGCGACGGCGATCGCGGTCGCCGGGTCGAGCATGAAGTTGACCAGCTCCTCGCATTCCGGCATCGGCGAGCCCTTGAGGATCAGCATGTCCTCCAGCCAGGCATAGCTGCCCGGCGGGTCGAGATAGGCGATCGGCGCGCCCTGCTGCTGCAAAGCGGCGACGCGGCCGGACCAGGCCTCGGTCACGACGATCTCCTCCTTGCTCAGGAGATCCATCAGCTCGGAGCCCGACTGCCAGTACTTCTTGGTGAGATCGCGGGCCTCGCGGACCTTGGCCCAGATCGCGTCGATGTCCTTGACGTTGTTCGGGTCCTGGCCGGTCTGCAGGGCGGCGTACCAGACCCGGGTGACCATGTCGCCATAGGCGCCGATCTTGCCGTCGTACTTCTTGTCGACCAGCAGGTTGGCGCCCTTCTCCTTGGCCTCGGCGTCGGAGATGTACTTGGTGTTGTAGGCGATGCCGGTGGTGCCGTAGTCGTAGGGCGCGCTGGAGAGCTTCGGCGTCAGCTTGCGGAACGGCGCGATCATCGCCGGCAGCACGTTGGCGAGGTTCGGGATGTTCGCCTCGTTGATCTCCGAGGTCCAGCCGAGATCGACGTACTTCTTGTAGTACTCGATGCCCGAGGAATGGATGATCTGGTAGTCGCCGGGGCTGGCGCTCTTGATCTTGGTGATGATGACGTTCTCGTCGTCGAACGTGCCCTGCACCACCTTGCGGCCGGTCTTGGCCGTGTAGGGCTGGAAGGCGTATTTGTCGATCGCGTCCTGCACTACGCCGCCCCAGCCGTCGAAGCGCACTTCCTTGACGTCGGCCAAGGCCTTGTGGCCCCAGCTCAGGGTGACGCCCATGGTCGCCGCCGCGGCGGCGGTCAGGCCGAGAAAGCGGCGGCGGTCGATGCCGCCATTGCCGTAGATTTCCTTCAGTCGCTCGAGGCGACGGGTCGAACTCATCTTCATCACTCGCACTCCTCCGTTTGGCTTTCTTGCTTATGTCGTAGCCTCTGTCTGGCGACGAATCCTCAGGCGCGCCAGTGCGCCTCCCAGGAGCGGCAGACCGACCGTGATCACGATCATCAGCGCGCCCAATGCGTTGACCTCCGGGCTGATCGAGACTTTCAGCATCGAGAGGATCTCGGTCGGCATGGTCTCGACGCCCGGCGGGCGCCAGAAGATGCTGGCCGAGACATTGTCGAACGAGATGGTGAAAGCAAGCAGCAGCCCCGCGAACACCGCCGGCATGATCAGCGGCATGGTGATCTCGCGGAAAGCCTGCCAGCGATTGGCGCCCAGGGAAAGTGCGGCTTCCTCATAGACCCGCTTCACGCCGATCAAGCGCGCCTGCACCACCAGCACGACATAGGGCAGCGAAAGCAGGATATGCCCCGCCAGCAGCAGGCCGTAATTCGGCTTCATGCCGACCGCGCGGTTGGCCAGCAGCAGGCCGACGCCGAGCACGGTCTCCGGCACCAGGACCGGGCCGACGATCAGCGCGTTGACCCAATGCTTGCCGGGGAAGTCGTAGCGGACCAGCGCCAGCGCCGCCATGGTGCCGAGCGCGGTGCAGACGATCGCCGTGGTCAGACCGATCCAGAGCGAGGTCTGGAAAGCGCGGACGATGGTCTCGTCGTCCATCAGCTTGGCATACCAGTGCAGGGAGAAGCCGGTCATCGGGAAGCCGCCGAACTGCGAGGCGTTGACCGAGAGGACCAGCACCACCGCGATCGGCGCGAACATGAACACATAGACCAGGAAGGTGTAGAGCTTGATCAGCCACCAGCCGCCGGAATCTCCGTTCATCGCGCCGCTGCTCATCGCGACAGCCCCTTATAGATGGTGGAGAGGCCCATATAGCGGCTGTAGATCACCGAGACGATGCCGAGCAGGACCAGCAGCACGACCGAAAGCACCGTCCCCATCGGCCAGTTCAGCTCCTTCATGATCGTGTCGTAGATCAGGTTGCCGAACAGCGAATCCTTGCGGCCGCCGAGGATCTGCGGCGTGACATAGCTGCCCGCCGCCAGCACGAAGCTCAGCAGCAGGCCGGCGCCGAGCCCCGGCAGCGAGAGCGGCAAGGTCACCTCCTTGAAGGCCTGCCAATTGGTGCAGCCGAGCGAGCGCGCGGCGGAGATCAGGTTGCGGTCGATGCCGTCCAGGGTGACGTAGACGTTCAGGATCATATAGGGCAGCAGGAAATGGATCATGCCCATGATCACCGCGCCCTCGGTGTAGAGCATCTGCAGCGGCTCCTTGATCACGCCGAGCCAGATCAGGGTGGCGTTGATCACGCCCTTCTCGCCCAGGATATGGATCCAGGAGAAGGTGCGGATGGTGAAGCTGATCCAGAACGGCACGATCAGCAGCAGCAGGAGCAGCCATTTGTGCTTGAAGCGGGTCATGGCGATGAAATAGGCCGTCGGATAGCCCATCACCGCGCAGAGCAGAGCCGTGATCACCGAGACCCGCGCGGTTT
The DNA here is from genome assembly GCA_035545355.1 of Dongiaceae bacterium. Taxonomy (GTDB): domain Bacteria; phylum Pseudomonadota; class Alphaproteobacteria; order Dongiales; family Dongiaceae; genus Dongia. The sequence goes on along the minus strand of DASZYM010000505.1, from coordinate 3,735 downwards.
TCACCAGGAAGCTGCTGTAATAGGGGTCGGTGAAGAAGTCGTGCCAGTTGCCGGGATTGAAATCGGGCGTTTCCACACCGGCGGTCTGGAAGGTATAGAATGTGTAGACGAACATGATGACGATCGGGACCATCATCAGGAAGATGAGGGCGGCCAGAGTCGGCGCCAGCAAGATCCAAGGCCGCCGTCGCTCCGCCGCGGTCAGCATCGATACGGCCATCGCCGCCTACCCCGTCAACTGCGCCGCGGTTGCTCGGCCCCACGGCAATCTTCGTCCCGGACTGCTCGCCGGTTGATGCCGCATCCTAAACGGATAGAAAACAAAAATCAATTGACTAGATTTTAGAAAACTGGCGAGAATGCTGCCGGCGCGAGAGGCTTCGGGGCGGGCGAGCATGACCAACTCGGTGCGACAGCGGCTGTCCGACAGCCTGGCGACGGCCACCAAGGCCGAGAAGGCGATCGCCAGCTATATGCTGGCCAATCTCAACGGCCTGCCCTTCGAGACCTCGGCCACCTTGGCCCGCAAGGCCGGGGTCAGCGAGCCGATGGTCGGCCGCTTCTGCCGCAGCCTCGGCTACCGGCATCTCAAGGATCTGAAGGCGGAGCTCAAGGAAGATATCGGCGACCGGCCCTGGCTGCTCGGCGACCGGCTGCGGGAGTTCCGCGACCGCAGCAAGCGCGAGGAGGATGCGCTGGCGCACGGGCTGGAGCTGGAGATCGCGGCTTTGGTCCGGGTCTACGAGACGGCCCATACCAAGGAATGGAAGCGCGCGGTGAAGCGCCTGGCTTCCGTGCCGCAGGTCTTCGTCGCCGGCTTCCAGACCGAGCGCGGCATGGCGCAGCTCTTCACCAACCAGCTTCAGTACCTGCGGCCGGGCGTTCAGCTCGTCGATCTGGCCGGCGGGAACTTCACCGACGTCCTGCTGGCCGCGGCGCCGCGGCAGAACGCGCTGGTGATGTTCGAGGCGCGGCGCTATTCGCGCCTCGCGCTGGAGCTCGCCCGCGCCGCCCGCGAGGCGCGCGTCCCCACCACGCTCGTCACCGACGGCTTCTGCGATTGGGGCCACGACCTGGTCGATGAGATGTTCGTGGTGCCGACCGAGTTCAACATGTTCTGGGATTCGACCGCGCAGATGGCGAGCCTCGCCAACCTGCTGATCAACGGCATCTTCCATGAGCTCGGCCCGGCGGTCGAAGACCGCATGAACAAGGTCGCCGATCTCTACAGCCGGTTCACCGGCTATGTCGGCGATCCGTCCGGCCCGATCGGCAGCCCGGTCTGACCGTGACCGAGGATACGACAGTGGACCTGCCGGCCGGCTTCGCGCGCATGGGCCGCCATCTCGGCCTCGACGGCCGCGATCTGGTGGCGCTGGCGCGGGAGCTCGGGACCCCGCTCTTCGTCTTCTCCGAGCGCCGGCTGCGGGGCAATGCCGGCGGCTTCCTGCGCGCCGCCCGCGCGGGCCATCGCCGCGCCACGGTCTGCTATGCCAGCAAGGCCTGCTCCAACCTGCATGTGCTGCGGATCATCCGCGAGGAAGGGCTCGCGATCGAGGTCAATTCCGGCGGCGAGATCTCCAAGGCGCTGGAAGGCGGATTCACGCCGGATCAGATGGTGTTCAACGGCGTCGCCAAGTCGGTGCCGGAGCTGGAACGCGCCATCATCCTCGGCCTCAAGGCGATCAACGTGGATTCGCCGTTCGAGCTCGGCCGCATCGCCGAGATCGCCGCCGCGCTCGGCCGCCGCGCCCGGGTCAGCCTGCGCGCGGTTCCCGGCGTCGCCGGTGGTGCCACCCCCGGCATCCAGACCGGCGGGTCCAACAGCAAGTTCGGCATGACCCGGGACGAGATCGTGGCGGCGGTGGAGATCGCCCGCGCCGAGCGTGCCCATCTCGAGACCGTGGGCCTGCATATCCATATCGGCTCCCAGGTGGTGGAGACCGATGCCTATCTCGCCGGCGTCGCCTTCGCCGCCGAGCAGGCGCGGACGCTGGGCGAGCAACTCGGCGCCCCGCTCCGCCATGTCAATCTCGGCGGCGGCTATCCGACCGACTACGCGCATCGCGGGCGGCAGGGGGTGCGCAACGATGTCGATCAATTCGCCGCCGCCCGGTCCGCCGCGGCGATGGTCGGCGATGTGGCCGCGGCGGCGGCCAAGGCCTTCGGGGAGGATACCGAGATCCTGTTCGAGCCCGGCCGCGCGATCGTCGCCGATACCGCTATCCTGCTGACCCAGGTCGAGAGCCTGCGGCGGCGCAACGGGCAGCCCTGGCTCTATCTCGACGCCGGCTACAACACGCTGCTCGATTCCACCGCGGTGCGCTGGTACTTCCACATGATGACCGCCAACCGGCTGGACGATGCGGCCGAGGACCAGTTCCGCGTGGTGGGGCCGCTCTGCGATTCCGCCGACTGCTTCTTCGACGTCGAGGGCGAGTATCTGCTGAAATCGCTGCTGCAGCGGCTGCCGGACCTCTCGGCGGAGCAGCGCGACATCCTGCGCACGGAAGTCGTGCGCCTGCCGGCGACCCGGCGGCTGGCGGGCGGGACGGCGCCCGGCGATCTCGTCGCCTTGTTCGACGTCGGCGCCTACAGCCTTGAGGAGATGTTCCAGTATTGCGGCCGATTGCGCCCCGCCGCCGTCATGATAGGCTCCGACGGCAGCGTGCGAACGATACGCGCGCGGGACACCGACCAGGATCTGATGGCGCATGAACGCACGGTCGAAGCTTCCTGAAGCCCAACGCGGGCTCCGCTTCGCCCGGATGCATGGCTGCGGCAACGACTTCGTGGTGATCGACGACCGCGCCGGGCGCTGGCACGCGCAGCGGGAACGGCTGGCGCAGGAACTCTGCGACCGGCGCAAGGGGTTGGGCGGCGATGGGCTCATCCTGATCGAGCGCGGCGCCGACGGCGCCGATTTCCGCATGAGCTACACCAACCGCACCGGCATGGACGGCGAGATGTGCGGCAACGGCGCCCGCTGCACGGTGCTGCGCGCCGCCGAACTCGGCCTGGTCGACGGCAAGGCCGCGATGGCGACCGATGCCGGCCTGATCCACGCCACGATCAACGGACACTTCATCACCCTGGCGATGACGCCGCCGGTCGATGAGCGGCCGGCGACCGAGATGGATCTCGCCGCCGGACGCCTCACCGGCTGGTATATCGATACCGGCGTGCCGCATGTCGTCGTCTTTCTCGAGAACGTCGCCGCTTTGGAAGCCTTCGATGTCACGGCGGTCGGACGCGACATCCGCCACCACCCGGCCTTCGAGCGCGGCGCCAATGCGAATTTCGCCGCGCGGCGCGACGACGGCAGCTTCCGCATGCGGACCTATGAGCGCGGGGTCGAGATGGAGACTTTGGCCTGCGGCACCGGCGCGGTCGCCGTCGGCCTGATCGCGCAGCGCCGGTTCGGCGCGGCATCGCCGGTCGTCATTCACCCGACCGGCGGGGGCAAGCTGGAGATCGGCTTCCGCGTGGATTCCGGCGGCGCCTTCCACGACGTGACCTTGAGCGGCCCCGCCGAGACCATCGCCGAAGGCGAGATCACGCCGGAATGGCTCGCCGCGCGCGATCTGGTCTAGGGCCGCTTCAGCCGGGTGATCTCGCGCCAGCGCGCGTAGAACAGGAAGGCCGCGAAAGCGAGCTCGATCGCGATCGGCACGAAATCGACCGCGGGATTGCCGGTGGCGATCGGCGCCACGACCGGCAACAGATTCCCCGCCC
>DASZYM010000504.1:0-6086 GCA_035545355.1 Dongiaceae bacterium | reverse complement strand
AGCGCCACCTACGACATGCTGATCAACCACGAGAAGGCGCCGTTCAACAATCTGAAGTTCCGCCAGGCGATCCATTTCGGCATCGACCGCAAGGCGATCTGCGACGCGGTCACCATGGGCACCGGCACGCCGGCCACCTCGATCTTCAGCCCGGCGCTGGACTATTTCGACAAATCGCTACCGCTGGTCGCCCGCGACGTCGAGAAGGCAAAGGGTCTCCTGAAGGATTCCGGCGTCACCGACGCCTCCTTCGAGCTGATCCAGAATGCCGGCGCGGTCGATGAGGAGAAGGCGACGGTGCTGATCCAGGCGCAGCTCGCCGAGGTCGGGATCACCGTCAATATCGCGAAGATCGACTCCACCACGGCCTGGACCCGCCTGACCAACGGCGATTACCAGGCGGAGATGAACTGGTGGTATAACGAGACCCGCGACCCGGACAACGCCTTGCGCTGGTGCGCCTGGGGTGCGGGCGACAACAAGTCCTACTACACGCGCTACAACAACGATGAGGTCAACAAGCTCATCGACCAGGCGGCCGGCGAGACCGATCCCGCCAAGCGCGGCGAGATGTATGCCAAGATCCAGCAGATCGCGGTGGAGGAGGTCGCCCAGGTGGCGATCTACCACCCGGCCTGGCTCAACGCCTACAGCACGCATGTGAAGGAGATGCAGCTCAATATCGGCCTGCAATTCTCCGATATCGACGAGACCGATCTGGTCTGACCGACGAGCGCCGCCGGTTCTTCCCGCCGGCGGCGCCGTCCATTAAATCCGACGGGACCCCAAATGGACGCCTGATGGGACGCTACGGTTTCCTCCTCAAACGACCCTTCCAGCTGATCCCGGTCCTGATCGGGATCAGCCTCATCACCTTCGTGCTGCTGCAGATGACGCCCGGCGATCCGGTGCGCCTGATGCTGGGGCCGAAGGCGAGCCAGGCGGCGATCGACTTCGTCCGCGCCCGCTACGGCCTCGACCGGCCGGTGCTGGTGCAATACTTCTACTACATCACCAATGCGGTGCAGGGCGATTTCGGCCAGTCCATCGCCTATCGCTCGCCGGTCGGACCGGTGATCGTCAGCCGGATCCAGCCGACCGTGTTTCTCATCCTTTATGGCCTCGCCATCTCGGTGATGCTCACGCTCGCCCTTGCCGTCGGCGCGGCGCGGGCCCGCGGGCGCTGGCCGGATCACACGATCCGCTTCCTCTGCGTCGCCGGAGTCGGCATCCCCTCCTACTTCATCGGCCTGCTGCTGATCATGGCCTTCTGCCTGCATTTCCGGTGGTTCCCGGTCTCCGGATACGGGCCGAACGTGATCGAGAATCTCTGGCATCTCTTCCTGCCGGCGCTGACCATCGGCATCGCGGTGACGCCGATACTGACGCGCAACCTGCGCGCCACGTTCATCCAGCAGCTCGATGCGGATTACGCCATGGCCTGCCGCTCCAAGGGCCTCTCCGAGCATTACGTCTTCACCCGGCACGTGTTCTGGAACTCGCTGCTGCCGACGGTGAACCTGCTCGGCGTGGTCGTGGCCTTCCTGATCGGCGGCACGGTGGTGATCGAGAATGTCTTCACCATCCCCGGCCTCGGCGCTTTGCTGGTCCGCGCGGTGCTCACCCGCGACTATTTCGTGGTGCAGGCCGTCACCTTGATCCTCGCCTGCGGCGTGGTCATTGCCAATTTCGCGGTCGATGTCGCGACCGTCATGCTCGACCCCCGGGTAAAGCTGTGACCGACACCGCGATCAACCCACGCTCCACCTTCGCGCGCCTGCGGATGCAGATCCCGGTGACCCTGGTCATCGGCGTCGTCATGACCCTGTTCTGGATCGCGCTGGCGCTGCTGGCACCGGTCATCTCCCATTACGACCCGATCAAGATCGACGTCCTGCACACATTGCAGCCGCCCGGCGCCGAGCATTGGCTCGGCAGCGATGCGACCGGCCGCGACGTTTTTACCCGGATCATCTACGGCGCGCGCCAGGACCTGGCGATGGCCTTCTTCGGCGTGGTCGGGCCGATCATCCTCGGCACCATGATCGGCCTGGTCTCGGGCTATTTCGGCGGCCGCCTCGACGCCGTGCTGATGCGGATCCTGGAGGTCACCATCTCCTTCCCCTATTTCGTGCTTGTGATCGCCATCGTCGCGGTGCTGGGGCCCGGCCTCAAAAGCTATTTCATCTCGCTCACCTGCGTGAACTGGGTCAGCTACACAAGGCTGGTGCGCAGCCAGGCGCTGGTGCTGCGCGGCGCGGATTTCGTGCTCGCTGCCCGGACCATGGGCCTGCGCCACGACCGCATCATGCTGTTCCACATCCTGCCCAATGCGATCGTGCCCTCCGTCGTCTTCGTGATGACCGATGCGGTGCTGACCATCGTGCTCGGCTCGTCGCTCGGCTTCCTCGGCCTCGGCGTGCAGCCGCCGACGCCGGAATGGGGCGCGATGATCGCCGAGGGACAGACCTACCTCACCAGCGCCTGGTGGATCTCGATCTTCCCCGGCATCGCGGTGTGCACCCTCGCCATGGGGCTTTCGCTGGTCGCGGACGGCCTGGCGCGTCTGCTGAATACGGGACCCTGACCTTGGCCGAAGCAGCGCAGGACCTGGTGCGGGTCGAAAACCTCGCGATCGATTTCGTCACCGCCTACGGCGATGTCGCCGCCTTGCGCGATGTGAGCTTCTCGATGCGCAAGGGCGAAGTGCTCGGCATTGTCGGCGAATCCGGCTCCGGCAAGACCGTCGCCTGCCGGGCGATCCTGAAACTGATCGCCGCCAATGCCCGGGTCAAATCCGGCCGGATCCTGTTCGAAGGCCGGGACGTGCTGGCCATGGACGAGAAGGCGCTCGGCCATCTCCGCGGCGAGCAGGCGGCGATGATCTTCCAGAACCCCTCGACCCATATGGACCCGCTGATGCCAGTCGGCCGCCAGGTCGGCGAAGGCATGGTCCTGCACGAGGGCATATCGTGGAAGCAGGCGGATCAGCGCGCAGTGGCATTGCTCGACGACATGCGGATCGTCGACCCCGCGCGCCGGTCGCGCGCCTATCCGCACGAGCTCTCCGGCGGCATGCGCCAGCGCGTGATGATCGCCGCGGCGCTCGCCTGCAAGCCGAAGCTGCTGATCGCCGACGAGCCGACCACCGCCCTCGACGTCACGGTGCAGAAGCAGATCCTCGACCTGCTGCGCCGCATCCGCAAGAAGCGCGACCTTTCCATCATCCTGGTCTCCCATGACCTCGGCGTCGTCGCCGAGATGTGCGACCGGGTCGTCGTCATGAAAGACGGCCGCGTCGTCGAGCAGGGCCCGGTCGAGGAGATATTGCAGGCGCCGAAGGACGACTACACCCGGCGGCTGATCGCCTCGCAGCCCTCCTTGCTGAAGCCCACGGTGCCGATCCGCATCCCGGCCAATGACGCACCCCATCTCGCGATCGAGGATCTGAAAGTCTCCTTCTCCAGCGGGCCGGGCTTCATCGGCTGGGCTTTGCGCAAGCCGCCGCTGGTGGTGAGGGCGGTCGATGGCGTCTCGCTGTCGCTGCGCCGCGGCGGGTCGCTCGGCATCGTCGGCGAATCCGGCTCGGGCAAGAGCACCATTGCCCGCGCCATCGTCGGCCTGGTTCATCCGGAAGCCGGCGCGGTCGCCGTCGATGGCCAGCCGCTCGACCCTATCCTCGGCCGCCGCAAGCCCGAGCAGCAGCGCAAGCTGCAGATGGTGTTCCAGGATCCCTTTCTCTCCTTGAACCCGGCCTTCACCGTCGCCCGCACCCTCGCCGAACCGTTGCGCCAGCACCGCATCTGCCCGGAGCGCGAGATCCCCGGGCGCATCGCCGAGCTGATCGCCAAGGTCGAGCTGCCGGCGAACCTCCTGAACCGCCGCACCACCCAGCTCTCCGGCGGCCAGCGCCAGCGCGTCGGCATCGCCCGCGCCCTGGCGCTCGAGCCTGAGATCCTGATCGCCGACGAGGTCACCTCGGCGCTCGACGTCACGATCCAGGCGCAAGTGCTCGGCCTGTTCGAGCGCCTGCGCCGCGAGCTTTCGCTGACCTTGATCCTGATCTCCCACGATCTCGCGGTGGTGCGCTATCTCTGCGAGCAGGTCGCGGTGATGCGCAACGGCCGCCTGGTCGAATACGGCCCGACCGAGCACGTGCTCGACGCGCCGAAAGAGCAATATACCCGCGACCTGATTGCCGCGATCCCGCGCCTCTCGGGGCACGATGGCGATCGCACCGCACGCAGTGTGCAAACCGGATAGACCCGTCGACCCCTCACCCCTCCCTCAAGGGGAGAGGGGGATATTTTGGCTGTGGCACGTGAGAGCTTTACACCGTCCCCCTCCCCTTGAGGGAGAGGGCAGGGGTGAGGGGTCGCTCGATCTCGGACAGCTAAGCCGTCTTCGCCGCCTTGATGCCGAGTTCCGTTTCCATCGCTTCGCGCATCTTGAACTTCTGCACCTTGCCGGTGACCGTGGTCGGGAAGGCATCGACGAAGCGCACATAGCGCGGGATCTTCTGATGGGCGATCTGGCCCTCGCAGAAGGCCTGCACCTCGCGCTCGGTCAGGGCCTCGCCGGCCTTCAACCGCACCCAGGCGCAGAGCTCCTCGCCGTATTTCTGGTCGGCGACGCCGAAGACCTGCACGTCCTGGATCTTCGGGTGGCGATAGAGATATTCCTCGACCTCGCGCGGATAGACGTTCTCTCCGCCGCGGATCACCATGTCCTTGATCCGCCCGACGATGTTGCAGAATCCCTCGCCGTCGATGGTCGCGAGATCGCCGGTATGCATCCAGCGCGCGGGATCGAGCACTTCCGCGGTCTTGTCCGCCTGGCTCCAATAGCCCCGCATCACCGAATAGCCGCGGGTGCAAAGCTCGCCGGGCGTGCCGCGCGGCGCGATGCGGCCGTCGGCATCGATGACCTTCACCTCGAGATGCGGATGGATACGCCCGACCGTCGAGACGCGCCGTTCCAGGGGATCATCGACCGCGCTCTGGAAGCTCACCGGGCTGGTTTCGGTCATGCCGTAGCAGATGGTCAGCTCGCGCACATGCATCAGCGCCACGACTTTCTTCATCAGCTCGATCGGGCACGGCGAGCCGGCCATGATGCCCGTGCGCAGGCTGGAGAAGTCGAGGTCCTTGAAGCGCGGATGCTCGATCTGGGCGATGAACATGGTCGGCACGCCGTAGATCGCGGTGCACCTTTCGGCGGCGATGGTCTCGATCGTGGCCAGCGGATCGAAGCCCTCGCCGGGATAGACCATCGCGGAGCCGTTGGTGACCGCGGCGAGGTTGCCCATCACCATGCCGAAGCAGTGATAGAGCGGCACCGGAATGCAGATCCGGTCCTCCGGGGTCAGCGCGCAGCCGCGGCCGACGAAATAGCCGTTGTTGAGGATGTTGTGATGACTGAGCGTGACGCCCTTGGGATTGCCGGTCGTGCCGCTGGTGAACTGGATGTTGATCGGATCGTCGAATTGCAAGCTCTCGCCGAGCCGACGAAGCTCGGCGCGGGTGATATCGGTCGCGCGTTCGAACACGCTCTCGAACGGGATCATGCCCGCCGCAGCGGCGCCGTCCTTGACGCCGATCTGAATGACGATCTTGAGATGCGGCAGCTTGGCCGATTTGAGCGTGCCGGGTGTTGCGGATGTCAGCTCCGGCGCCAGCGTGTTCAGCATGCCGACATAATCGCTGGTCTTGAACTGCGTCGCGGTGACGATGGCGCTGCAGCCGACGAGGTTCAGCGCGTAATCCAGCTCGGTCAGCCGATAGGCCGGGTTGATGGTGACCAGGATCAGCCCGGCCTTCGCCGCGGCGAACTGGGTCAGCGCCCATTCGGCACGGTTGAGCGACCAGATGCCGATCCGGTCGCCCGGCTTCAGCCCGAGACCCAGGAGGCCCGCCGCGAACGCATCCGCCTTGTCGCGCAATGCGCGCCAAGTCCAGCGGGTGCCGGTGCCGCGATCGATCAGCGCCGGCCGCTCGCCCCACTGCGCCGCCGCATCGTCCAGCGCCTGGCCGATGGTCTTGCCGAGCAGCGGCGTGTCCGAGACGCCCGAGACATAGCTCATGCTT
>DASZYM010000503.1:0-10826 GCA_035545355.1 Dongiaceae bacterium | reverse complement strand
CCGAGATAGGGCAGCAGGTCGCGGTTCGATATCTCCTTGAGACAGGCATCGACGAAACCCTTGGCCACGGCCACGGCGCGGTCGGGTTGCTGCAAGGCGATGGGATCGGAATCGAAAGCGGTCGCCGCCTTCGGGCAATCGACGCCGTTCTTCGCGCCGACGCCGCGCTGGTCGAAGAAGACGACGTCGAGCTCCTTGCGGAGACGCGCATCGAAGGAATCGAGATAGCTCTGCGCCAGGGCCGTGCCGGCGCCGCCCGGCCCGCCGACCGCGTAGAACATGACGCCCTTGCTCTCATCCTCGGCGAAATGCACGGCGACATGCAGGGTCAGGTGCCGGCCGGAATCGGGATGCGCGTGATCGGTGGGCACCTCGATATCGACGCAGGTCAAGGTGCTGTCTTTGCAGTCCCGGCCGCCGAGCGCCATGACCTTGTCCTGGAAATCGTCGGCATGGGCGGGCGTGAAACCGGGCGAGAGCGCCAGAAGCGCGCCGGCAATCGCGAGGAATTTCATGAGGCACGGCGATAGGAGTTGAGGATGTCGCGCTGCACGGCCAGGTAGCCGGGCGCGGTCGATTTCAGCCGGCCGCGGATCGCCCGGTTGACCTCGGGCAGGCGGTGAAACGGCACGGCGGGGAAGGCGTGCTGCTCGGCGTGATACGGCATGTTCCAGGCGAGGAAGCGCACGACGCGGTTGGTGTAGGTCGTGCGCGTGTTCGCCAGCATGTCGTCGCAGAGCGGGCAGAGCGTGTGCTCCGCCATCAGGTAGAGCCGCAAGGCCGGCTGGCCGAGCAGCATCGGCACGATCCAATAGACGAGCGCGGCGGTGCTGCCGGTCCAGACCGAGAGGATCGCGACCGCGGCGTAAAGCGCCAGCGCGATCCGCGCTTCCAGGATCACCGCGCGGCGCTGGCGGTCATTGGCATAGAAGGTCTCGGGCATGCGGCCGAGCGCATGGCCGAGGATGCCGCGGATCTCGGCGATCCAATAGGGGAGGCCGCTGGCCTGCCAGAGCCATTGCCGGAAGCCGCGCGGCTTCGGGCTGGCGAGCTCGGGATCGCGCGCCGGGTCCTGGGTGAAGCGATGATGCGCGAAATGGAAGGCGCGGAAATATTCCTGCGGCAGGAGCAGCAAGAGGCCGGCGACGAAGCCGAACGCCTCGTTCAGCACGCGGCTCCTGAAAGCGGTGCGATGGATGCATTCGTGCAGCGGCGCGAACAGGAAGACCAGCACCACGCCATGGACCAGCATCGCCGGCCAGATCAGCCAGGTGCCGCGCACCGCCCAGACCAGCGCACCGGTTGCGACCAGCAGCGCGAGATGACCCGCGGCGTGACGCAGGCCGGGCGCATCGGCGCGGCGGCTCCAGTCGCGCAGCGTGTCGCGCTCGATCGCGGTGTTGGTGAGGGCGTCCATCTGCCTTTGCTGGCCGGTCGATCCGTCGCCGGGACACTATAGCCGGTTTTCCAGCCAGGGCATCCCGGCGATCGGAACAAGCGGACAGCTTGCTGAACCGCCCGCCTCAGTTCAGCCGGGGCGACAGTCCGGCATCAGTGATGATGCACCAGGGCGTCGGCGCTGACATGGAGGATCACGCTGTGGCCGGACGCGCTCGCGTGATACGTGGCGTAGCCGCCGTTCGGGATGCCGTCGCCGCTGGTATAGTTGTTGGCGGTGCCGGCGGCCTTGAACCCCTCGCTCAGCGTCACGCTGTCGCCCTTGTCGGCGGTGATCCAGAGCTGGTCCTTGCCATCGGTCATGTCGAGGACATCGGTCGCGGTCAGCGAATGGCCGGCGCCCAAGGAATCGGCGGCGCCGTTCCGGATGTCGAGCGTCTCGATTCCGTGCACGCGGCCGACGAAGCCGCTGTCGAAATCGAGATGGGTCTTGTCCAGGAATTCCAACCGGTCGTTTCCCGCACCGCCGTCGAACTTGTCCTGGCTGTCGTAGACCAAGGTGTCCTTGCCGGCGCCGCCGTCGAGCGTGTCCTTGCCCGCCCCACCGGTCAGGGTATCGTCGCCGCCTTCGCCGAAGATCCGGTCGTTTCCGCCGCCGCCATCCAGCACATTGCCGGCATCGTTGCCGGTCAGCGTGTTGGCGAGGGCATTGCCGCTGCCATGGAGGGCGTCGGTCCCGAGCAGCGTGAGATTTTCGACATTGGATCCGAGCGCGTAGGAAACGCTGCTATGGACGGTGTCGGTCCCCTCCCCACGGTTCTCGACGATCACGTCTTTCGCGGAATCGACGATATAGAGGTCGTTGCCCGCGCCGCCGGCCATGTGATCGTTGCCGGCGCCGCCATCCAGCGTGTCGTTGCCGGCCTGCCCATAGAGAAAATCGCTGTGCAGTCCGCCGGACAGCATGTCGGTTCCGGCTCCGCCATAGAGATGGTCGTTTCCGGCATCGCCGAAGATGGAATCGTTGCCGTCGCCGCCCTTGAGCGTGTCGTTGCCGGTGGCGCCGTGGATCTCGTCGTTCCCGGCCCCGCCGAGGATCGTGTCCAGAGTCGACCCGCCCTGCAGCAGGTCGCTGAGCGCGCCGCCGGTGATGGTGTGGCTGTGCGCGGTCCCGGTCTCGACGAAGTCGCCGATGCCGCCCGAGGCCTGGGCGACGAGCTTCGAGCCGTCGTAGAGGCGAATGAGGTCGTTGTACGACTGGGGGATCTCGGTATCCGCGAGATAGAGGACCGAACCGGTCTGGGTGAGGTTGAAGAGCGTTTGCGGCTTGCCGGAATCGGAGAACGTCAAGTGATCGACATGGGCGACCGCGTGGTCTCCCATCCAGATATGCGCGGTGCTGCCGATGCCGCCGCTGTATTTGGGATCCAGGCTGGTCCCGTTGGTCATCGAGATCGAATCGCTCCAGAACCGGTAGTTCTCGTTGTTTCCCTTGGCGACGGTATTCTCGAGAACGGTATGGCTGGACTTCAGGTCATAGCCGGCATCGGTGTTTCCCGCCGATACCGTGTTGCGGAACGTGACATCGTGGACCCCGGCCTCGGTCGCGAACCCGTCGCCGTTCCAGTACTGGGAAGGATTGCCGGTGCCGTGATCGTTCTTCATCGTCGTCGAGGAGATGGTGACGTCATGCACCGTGCCGGACAGTTCCACGCCGGTGACGAAGAGCCCGCCCTTCTGGCCCTGGCTGTCGCCGACGACCTTGTCGATGGCGATGCCGTGGCTGTCATAGGCGAGGTTGATGGCGCCCTTGGAATAGCCGGCGACCGTGACCTGATCGATCTTGAGGCCGCTCACCGTCGCGCTGTGGTTGTTCCCGGACGCGGAGTCTTCGAAGAAGCGCGTCACATTCGCGGCGGAAACGTTGGAGATGGACACGTTGTGAATATCCGCGCCGGCGCGGAACACGCCGTTCCCCACGTCTTTGACCGCGAGATCGCGGAAGCTCAGGTTGTCCGCTCCCGATGTCAGGCGGAACAGCTCGCTTCCTTCCGCATGTCCGGGGGTCCAATGCGCGGCGCGCGATCCGACGATCTCCGCGGCCATGGCATGGCCGTGGCTGTCGACGCCGCGGATCGTGACGGAAGCATGCGCCGAACCGCCCGAGGACAAGCTGATCTGGCTGCCTTGATGATAAGCGCCTCGGTCCGCCAGCAGCAGGACCTGTCCGCCCGCACCGACGGCGGAGACGAAGGTGTTGAGGTCCGCCAGGGTGCCGGCGTTCTGCGGTGAAGATCCGTCGCGCAGGCCGGATCCGGTCGGTGAGATGTATCGCGTGTTCATGATGAAGCCGTTCCTCGAATTTGATCGACAAAGCCACGCGACGCTCGGTCGAGCGGTCGCGCGCCGCCACACGCAGGCCGAGTGTCGACCGACGCGGACCGAGAGCCGTTGCAAGACAGACGAACTGGGATTGCGTCCCCGAGCGTCGAAACGCCCCTCTCAAAGATTCGGTTCCGACTTTCCCGAAGTGTTCGCAGCGTCGCGCGACCGGCCGCGACGCCGCGGTTCAGGGCCGATTCCGCCGCTCGCGTGCGCTTCCATCCGTCTTTCGCCGGTCGATTCGGGCTGTCATCGCCGTGATACTATGGGCGGGTTTCAGGGCGAGGGGATCTGGACATGACCGGGCCGAGGACGAGCCTGCTGCGCCCGCGCGGCGGGGACGAGCATGCGCGGGTCACCAATATCGAGCTGTTCTTCGACCTGGTCTTCGTCTTCGCCGTCACCCAGCTCTCCCACTCCTTCCTCCGGAATCTGAGCGGGATCGGCGCGCTCCATGTGCTGATCCTGTTCCTCGGCGTCTGGTGGGCCTGGATCTACACTTCCTGGGTGACCAACTGGCTCGACCCCGAGCGGATCGCGGTCAGGGTCTTGCTCCTGGTGCTGATGGCGGCGGGGCTGGTCCTCTCCGCCTCGATCCCGGAAGCCTTCGAAGCGCGCGGCCTCGGCTTCGCCCTGGCCTTCATCGCGATCCAGGTCGGGCGCTCGATCTTCATGCTCTGGGCGCTGGGCCGCTCCAGTCCCGCCAATACGCGGAATTTCCAGCGGATCACGCTCTGGCTCATCCTGAGCGGCGGGTTCTGGATCGCCGGCGGGCTGCTCGAACCCGAGCCCAGGCTCTGGCTCTGGATCGCGGCGGTGGCGATCGAATATGCGGGCCCGTCGGCGGGCTTCTTCGTGCCCGGCCTCGGACGATCGACCACCTCGGACTGGGATGTCGAAGGCGGCCATATCGCGGAGCGCTGCTCGGGCTTCATCATCATCGCGCTCGGTGAATCGATCGTGGTGATCGGCGCCACCTTCGCGGAATTGACTTGGGATACGACCGTCGCCGCCGGCTTCCTCCTCGCCTTGGCGACGAGCGTCATCATGTGGTGGATCTATTTCGACACCGGCGCCGAACGCGGCGCGCACCGGATCACCCATGCCGAGGATCCGGGCCGGCTCGCCCGCCTCGCCTATACCTACCTGCACCTGCCGATCGTCGGCGGCATCATCCTCACCGCCGTCGCCAACGAACTGCTGCTCACGCACCCCTGGGATACCGGCACGCCGGTCGAGCGGGTCGTGGTCATCGGCGGGCCGCTGATCTTTCTGTTCGGCAACCTGCTGTTCAAGCGCGCGGTGATCGGACGCTGGCCGCTGTCGCATCTGATCGGCGCGATCCTGTTCGGCGCCACCTCGCCCTTCTGCCAAGGGCTCTCTTTCATGGAACAGGCCGTCGCGGCGACCGCCATCCTGGCCATCGTCGCGGTCTGGGAAGCGGTGTCGCTGCGCCGCGGCGCGGCTGCTGCACGGTGATCGACGATCACCGCATCGCCGTCACTTCTTCTTCAGATGCTGGCGCGCGGCGCGAAACTTCGCCGCCCAGCCGGGTTTCTCGACCTGCTGGCCGCGCGCGACCACCATCGCGTCGGCGGCGACGTCGCGGGTGACCACGCTGCCGGCGGCGACCAGCGCGCCCTCGCCCACCGTCACCGGCGCCACCAGCGCGCTGTTGGAGCCGATGAAGACATTGTCGCCGATGACGGTCTCGGCCTTCACGAAACCGTCGTAATTGCAGGTGATGGTGCCGGCGCCGATATTGGTCTTCGCCCCGACCTTGGCGTCGCCGAGATAGGTCAGGTGATTGGCCTTGGCGCCGGCGCCGAGCACGGCGTTCTTGGTCTCGACGAAATTGCCGACATGGGCATCGCGGCCGATCTTCGATCCCGGGCGCAGCCGCGCGAAGGGACCGATGATGGCCCCGCTCTCGATCTCCGCACCCTCGATATGGCTGAAGGCGCGGATCTCGACATTGTCGGCGACGGTGACGCCGGGACCGAACACGACATTGGGTCCGATCACCACATCCTGGCCGAGCCGCGTGTCCATCGAGAGGAAGACCGAGGCCGGGTCGATCATGGTCGCGCCGCCGGCCAGGGCATGGGCGCGCAGCATCTGCTGGCAGATCGTCTCGGCCTCGGCGAGCTCGATGCGGTCGTTGACGCCGATCAGCGGGATCTCATCCTCGTCGGCCTCGACCACGGCGACCGTGCGGCCCTTGCCCTGGGCGATGGCGACGATATCGGTCAGATAGTATTCGCTCTTGGCGTTCTTGTTGCCGATCGCATCGACCAGCGGCCACAGCATCGCGCCGTCGATCGCCATGACGCCGGAATTGCAGAGATCGATCTCGAGCTCCTCGGGCGTCGCATCGCGCTGCTCGACGATCCGCGCGAGGTTGCCGCGCGCGTCGGTGACGAGGCGGCCGTAGCCGCTGGTGTCTTCCGGACGTACGCCGAGCACCACGACCGCGGGCTTGTCGGCGGCTTCGCGGCGCTGCGCCAGGCGCTTCATCGTCTCCGCGCCGACGAAGGGCGCATCGCCGAAGAGAACCAGGACAGTGCCCGCGATGTCGCCGAGCGCCGGCTTGGCCGCGGCCACGGCATGGCCGGTGCCGAGCTGCTCGGCCTGGATCACCGTCGGGTGCGGCCTGGCCTCCCGGGCGACGGTCTCCATTTCCGGGCCGACCACCACGACCACGCGGTTGGGGTTCAAGGTGGCGACATTATCCAGGACATGTCCCAGCATGCTGCGCCCGGCGATGCGGTGCATCACCTTGGGCAGTGTCGACTTCATCCGCGTGCCCTTTCCCGCGGCGAGAATTATGGCGGCGATTTCGCCCATCGATGGCCCCGATTTCGGCGCCCGATCAATCCATCGATCGTGTGGGCGCCCGCTTGCGATGGCGGGGAAAATGCCATATCCCCCGTCACGCGGTCCAGATAGTGGGTGAAAGCGGCGGAACTATGACAAGTCCGGTGGGAAAGCCACGCGTGCTGGTCTTCGATCTCGACGGGACGCTGATCGACAGCGCCCCCGATCTCGCCCAGGCGGTAAATGCGCTGCTGGCCGAGTTCGGCAAGCCGCCGCTCGCCGAAACCACGATCCGGCCGATGATCGGCGACGGATCGCGCCTGCTGCTGGCGCGCGCGCTGGCGGCGTCGGGGATCGAGACGCAAGCGGACGACGTGTTCGACCGCTTCATGGTGCACTATCTCGCCTTCGTCGCCGACAAGACCAAGGTCTATCCCGACGTGCCGGAGACCCTGGCCGCATTGCACGCGCATGGGCATCCGCTGGGCGTCTGCACCAACAAGCCGTTCGCCCCGACCGAGCGGGTGCTGGAGGCATTCGGGCTCGCGCATTTCTTCGGCGCGGTGATCGGCGGCGACAGCCTGCCGCAGCGCAAGCCGGAGCCGGAGCCGCTGTGGACGACGATCGAACGGCTCGGCGGCGGAGCGGCGGCGATGGTCGGCGACAGCGCCAACGACATGCTCTGCGCCCGCGCGGCGAAGGTGCCGGGGATTCTGATCCCGTCGGATTACGGGCTGCCGGCGACCGAAGCCGATCTCAAGATCGCACGCTTCGCGGAATTGCCCGCGGCGCTGGAGCGCCTGTAGCGCCTATTGCACGCCGACCAGGTCGAACACCATCTTGCCCAGCGCGTTCTGGGTCTCGATGCGGACCGGTATGGCGGGGGCGCCCTGCACCGCATGCGCCAGCCAGATGTTGGCGGATTGCGGATAGAGCTGCGACTGCATCGCCATCTGCGAGAAGCCCTGGATCAACTGCGGCGTCGCCGTGCATTCAACGGCCGGGCCCTGATAGAACGACTGCTTGTAGAATTGCACGTTGCCGGAGCCGACCTCCTGGACGGCGAGGTCGTAGCGCCTGACGCCGTCGAAGAGCTTGTAGGTGCCGGTGCAGTCGTCCTTGTCGGCATAGGCGGCGACCACGGCCATCACCAGGCTCGCCGGGTCGATCGTGCCGTTGGCGGTGCCTTGGGCCGCGGCCTCCTGGGCCTGGCGGGTCAGCGGCTCGGCCAGGATGTCGACCTTGCCGCCGGAATGATAGGTGAGCGTCACCGCCTCGGTCTGGCTCATGACCGTGCCCTCGGAATGGAACTGGCCGGGCTGCACGCCGGCGCGGCCGAGGCGGCCATGGGCCGCGATGTTCATGCGGTAGGGATAGAGCGAGGCCAGCGAGCCCTGGGTCACGATATTGGCGTTGAGCCCGTAGGCGCCGCCGCCGGCAGCCGGGAGATCGGCGGTGGCGGTCATCGAGAGCACCGGGAAGCCGGCAAGATAGGCCAGATAGGTCAGGGTCAGCGGCTTGGCCGATGCGGGGAGCGCCAGGGCGGCCAGGAGAGCCGCGGCCAGAGGAGCGACTCGGCCGAGCCGGGCGACGATCCCGTAACCCATTGAAAACCCTTTCCTATGTATCCCGATCATCGGCAAGAGGCGGTTGCCCGAACTATTGGCTTATCGGCTTCCGATACCCTGACGGTCAACCGGCCGGTTGCAGCGCCGGTTCCGGCGCGGTGGATGGGGCATTGATTGACAGGGTTGGCCTCGGCGGCTAAACAACCCGCCTTCAACCGCCAGCGATTGCGGCGGTCCCGATCGGCGCGGGTGCGTAGCTCAGCGGGAGAGCACTACCTTCACACGGTAGGGGTCACAGGTTCAATCCCTGTCGCACCCACCATCGCCGACGGCTCCAGCGCCCACAAAGACAAAAAAGAACCCGCCGGCGCGGCGGGTTCTTCCGTCTGGTCGATGATCGTCGGGCCTACACGGCCGACGTCGCGCGCTTGCGGCGCCAGCCGACGAAGCCAAGGCCCGCAATTGCGGAGGCAAACAGCGGCAAAGCTGCCGGAACCGGCGTCGCCGCGATCGCGGAAATCGTCAGAGTGGCGTGACCACCCGAGAAATCCTCGAAATTGTAAGTGCCGATCGAAAAGAGCGGCGTCCCCTCGTCGCCGGAATAGGCCTGGTCGCCGAAAGAATCGTAAAGCGAATTGCCCAACGAATCCTGGATCCCCATCCCGCCGAGGAACAAGGCCTGGTTATAGAAATAGAGTGTGTTCCCTGCGGGAAGCGCTGCGGATCCGCCGATCGCCTGACCGATGAAGTCGGTCGTGGTAAATTCGGAAGCGTTATGCGTGGCGACCGTCGGATGGTCGTCCATCGTCCAACTGTAAGCGACATTGTCGCCTTGCAGGTTGAAGTTCAGCGTCGTCGCTTCCGCGGCCGAGCCCCAGGCGATCGCGGTCGCCGCGAGCGCCACAAGACCTATCAAACTCTTCAATCCAAACACGCCCCTACTCCTTGCTCATGAACGCATGTATCGATGACTTGCGACCGCAAGGTTTCTGTCTTTTCTCTCTCAAAGACAACTCAAAAAAGAATAAAATCCGAAGATAGATGGTTAAAGGTCAAGCAATTAGAACCCGCTCGCCGATCGGCTAGGAATCGGCCGTCAAAAATGAAGTCCCTGGACAGCGCGAAAGCGAGATTCCTCGGGCAAGGCTCGCCGGGCGACCGGTCGGCTCACTCCACGGTGACGCTCTTCGCGAGGTTGCGCGGCTGATCGACATCGGTGCCTTTGGCGACCGCCGCGTGATAGGCGAGGAGCTGGACCGGGATCGCATAGAGGATCGGCGTCACGAAGGGATCGACCGTGGGGAGCTCGATCGCCGCGGTGGCGGCCACACCCAGCTTGGCGATGCCGGCCTGGTCGGAGAAGAAGATCACCCGTCCGCCGCGGGCGCGGACTTCCTGCAGATTGCTGGCGGTCTTCTCGAAGAGGTCGTCGCTGGGTGCCACGACGATCACCGGCACGTTGTCGTCGATGAGCGCAATCGGCCCGTGCTTCATCTCGCCGGCGGCATAGCCCTCGGCGTGGATGTAGGAGATCTCCTTCAGCTTCAAGGCCCCTTCCAGCGCGATGGGATAGGAAGTGCCGCGGCCGAGGAAGAGCACGTCGCGGCACTCCGCGACCTGCAAGGCGATCTGCTTCAGCCGGGCGTCGTGGTTCAGCACCTCGGCGGCGCGCGCCGGGACTTCCGTCAGCGCGGTCGAGAGCTCGGATTCCCGCTTGGCATCGATGGCACCGCGCGCCCGCGCCGCGGCGATCGCGAAGGCGGCGAGCACGACGAGCTGGGTGGTGAAGGCCTTGGTCGAGGCGACGCCAATCTCCGGCCCGGCCAGCGTGTGCAGCACGACGTCGGATTCGCGGCCGATCGTGCTTTCCGGCACGTTGAGCACCGCGATCACTTTCTGCCCTTGAGCCTTCGCATATTTGAGCGCCGCCAAGGTGTCGGCGGTCTCACCCGATTGCGAGATCACCAGGGTCGCGCCGTCCTTCGGCATCGGCGCTTCGCGATAGCGGAACTCCGAGGCGACATCGATCTCGACCGGCAAGCGCGCGATCCGCTCCAGCCAATACTTGGCGACGAAGCCGGCGAGGTAGGCGGTGCCGCAGGCGACGATGGTCAACTGCGAAAGCTTGGCGAGGTCGGTCGGCAGTTTCGGCAGCTCGATGCTCCGGCGCAGCGGATTGAGGAAGGCCTGCAAGGTGTCGCCGATGACAGCGGGCTGCTCGGCGATCTCCTTCATCATGAAATGCGGATAGTTGCCCTTGCCGATCATGGCGCCTGAGAGCGCAGTCTTCTTGACCTCGCGGTTCACCCTTTTGCCGTCGTTGAAGATCGTGGCGGTGTCGCGCGAGATGATGACCCAGTCATCCTCGTTGAGATAGCAGATGCGGTCGGTATAGGGCGCCAAAGCCATCGCATCCGAGCCGAGATACATCTCGCCGTCGCCATAGCCGACCGCGAGCGGGCTGCCGCGGCGGGCGCCGATCATGATGTCCGGGCGGTCGGCGATCAGGATGGCAAGGCTGAAGGCGCCGTGCAGGCGCGGCATCATCTTCGCCATCGCCGCTTCCGGGTCCATGCCCTGGTCGAGATAGCGGGTCAGCAGATGGGCGACGGTCTCGGTGTCGGTCTCGGTCTCGAACTTGTGCCCGGCCTTCTCCAGCTC
>DASZYM010000502.1:0-6765 GCA_035545355.1 Dongiaceae bacterium | reverse complement strand
GCGATGCTCGGCGCCGATCCGGTCGAGATAAGGCCGCAGCCCGGTCGATTTCAGCCATTCGACGATCGCCGCGGCGCCTTTCAGCGGATGCTGATAGATGGTGTGCCAGATATCGAAGCGGGCGCTCTTGGGCGCGAGGCGGTCGTAATAGGCGCCTGGCGCCGGGATCGCCTCACGGCGATCGTCGAAACCGCCGAAGCGCGTGCGCCAGGGGCCGGCTTCGGCGCTTTCGCGCATCGACGTGTGGCTGGGCTCGCTGAAATTGTCGGGGACCTGCACCGCCAGGACACCGCCGGGACGCAACGAGTCCATCAGCCGCTCGAGCACGCTGAGGTGATCCGGCACCCATTGGAAGACGGCATTGGAGTAGAGCAGATCGACCGGCTTCTCCGGCTTCCAGGTCGCGAGATCGGCCTGGAAGAGGCGCGTCTTCGGCAGACGCTTGCGCGCGGCCTCCAGCATATTGGTATCGCCGTCGAGGCCGGAGACCGGATCGGTGCCGTAGCGCTGGATCAGGAGCTCGGTGGAGTTGCCGGGGCCGCAGCCGAGATCGATCGCGGTCGCGACCGTCTCCAGCGGCACCTGGGCCAGGAGATCGCGCGCCGGGCGGGTGCGCTCGTCTTCGAACTTCATATACTGGCTGGGCGACCAGGCCATGATTCTCTCTCGCCGTTGCGTTCCGGCGCGATCTTGGCGCGGCCGCGCGCGGGGCGATACGGCGATTTCCTTGGCCTAGGCCGATACGCCCTAGGGGCGCATCCGGGCGCGCACGGTCAGCGAGATGCCGACGGCGATGATGGCGATGCCGATCCATACGACCAAAGCGTAGCGTTCGCCGAGGCCGAACGTGCCGGCGACGACGCCGACCGCGGCGCCCACGGTGCCGATCTGGCTCAAGGTCACCGGCCCACCCACCACCTGGAGCTGGAAGAACAGGGCGAACATGGCGGCACTCGCCGCGACCTGCAACAGGGCGATGCCCGGCACCGTCGTCAAGGTCGCGGCGGCACCCAAGGTGCCGGTCGCCCCGGCCGCCGCAAGCAGCAGAATGGCCGCGACCGCATTGCTGCCGACCGCGAGCACCAGCGCCGGCGTCTCCTTCGGCAGGTCGATGGTGCGATAGACGTTCCCGACGGCGAGGCTCAAGGGCACCAGCACGCCGATGCCGATCCACAGCCATTCGACCGGGCGTCCCATCTCGCCCCGCGCCGAGGCGACCAGCAGCGTGCCGACGAAGCCGATGACGATACCGGCGAGCTCGAGCCGCTTCGGCCGCCGCAGCCGCGCCGCCATCGAGAAGACCACGGTGAACATCGGCGACAACGTGAACAGGATCGCCGCATAGGCCGAGCCGAGATGCGGGATCGCGCTGTAGACCAGCGCGTTGGGCAGCGCATAGGAGACGATGGCGACGATCAGGAAATAACGCAGATGCCGCCCGTCGAGGGGGAAGGCGATCCGCTTCACCGCGAGCGCGATGCCGAGCAGGACGGCGCCGCCGCCTGAGATCAGCGCCGACCAGATCAAGGGCGGCACGCCGGCGGCGGCAGCGAGCTTGCCGAGTGGGAAATTGAGCCCGAGCAGCGCGCCCACCAGGAGCAGCAAGGCTGCCGGGGAGTTCAGGATGCGCGCAAGGCCGGAGGATGCGGATGCGGAATCGAGGGACAAGGGAGGATCGCGGCTGTTACCAGGACTGGCCGCGACGATAGCCCGGCGAGACCGGCCCGCTCAATCCGCCATGATTGCGGGTGCGGCGGTCATCGCCGTCGCCGCATCAGGCCGTCACTGCGCCATCGCGAGATAGACGCCGCAGGCGAGCAGGACGAGGATGGGCAGCACCAGGGCGCTGGTGGTGAGCATGATGCGCAACCCGCGGTAAGGGTCGGTGTGTCTGATTCTCATGGCCGCGTCTCTCGGATCGGGTCGGCCACGCCCTGACTTGCATTATCCGCCGCAACCCGCGCGCCGCAATCGCTGTTACATGTCCTGTGTCAGCAAGTCCTCCCGGCGTACCGCCGGCCATGCCATAGTGCGAAACGACGAATGGAGATTTACCATGATGCAGTGCGCCTTCAGATCGGTGCTCGGCGCGATCGGCGTCCTCGCCCTGGCGGCCTGCGCGCAACACGCCTCGTCGGACAAGACGAGCGCCGGCAATGCCGCCTCCCTCCAGCCGGGCGTCACCCTGGCGAACCCGCGCGCGGCGGAGGCGACCGCCGGGTCGAATCCCTTCCCCGACCCGCCGGCGGGCTATCGCGGCCTGGGTGGCGCCCTGGTCCAGGGCAATACCGTGGCCGTCGTGACGCCGGACAGCAAGGCGCCGATGGCCAAGCACGATCTCGATGTCGGCCTGCTCCACGGCATCGCGGCCCGCGGCTATTCGGAGAGCGCACCCTCGACCATCCGCTCGACCGACTGCCAGGGCACCGGCGAGTCGCCGGATTCAGCCATCAAGGTCGCCAATCTCGCGGCGGCGTCGGACGAGGTGACTGCGGGCATCGCCTGCGCCCGGCTGCTGCATCCGGGCACGCATTGGCTGATGTCGCAGCTCGTCACCAAGGGCGACGGCTATATCTCGCAAGTGGCGCTCAGGGATACCGGCGGCAATGTCGTCCTCGTCTATACCGACATCAACCGGCAGGCCGACGAGCTGATCGGGGACTTGGGCGGCTGATCCATGGATTCGCGGGGGGCGCGCATCCTGGTGATCGGCAATGCGGGCGGCGGCAAATCCGTGCTGGCGCGCAAGCTCGCGGCGCGGCGCGGCCTGCCCTATCGCGAGATCGATGCCATCGTCTGGCAACCGGGATGGATCGCCGCGCCGCAGGACGAATACGACGCCGCGCATGCCGCGCTGATCGCGGAAGAGAGCTGGGTGCTGGACGGGCTGGGCTGGACCCATTCCCTGCCCGAGCGCTTCGCGCGCGCGACCGAGATCATCCTGGTCGATATGCCGGTCTGGATGCATTTCTGGCTGGCGGCCGAGCGCCAGTTCCAATGGGCCCAGGGCAGGCTCGATCATCCGGTCGCCGGCATCGCCGAGATGCCGACGACCCGCGGCATGTTCGAATCGCTGTGGGAGACCCACGAGGAGATGGTGCCGGAGATCCGCCGCCTGACCGACGAAGCCGAGCGCGCCGGCAAGCCGGTCACGCGCCTCGGCTCGGTCGAGGAGCTCGACGCTTTTTCGGCGGCGCTCCAGAGCGGAATTGCCTAGAGTCGAAGCCTTCTGTCGACCCGCTTAGCAAGAGAATTGGGACCCGATGGCGCCGCGCAAAATCATCTTCGACACCGATCCCGGCCAGGACGACATGGCGGCGATCCTGCTCGCCTTGGGCTCGCCGGAGGAGATCGAAGTCCTCGGCATCGTGGCGGTCGCCGGGAACGTGCCGCTCAGCCATACCAGCCGCAACGCGCTCCGCATCTGCGAGCTGGCCGGGCGCAGCGACATCCCGGTCTTCGCCGGCAGCGACCAGCCGATGGGCCGCAAGCTGGTGACCGCCGAGCATGTGCACGGCAAGACCGGGCTCGACGGCCCGGATTTGCCGGAGCCGAAGATGACGCTGCAGGCCAGACCCGGCATCGATTATCTGATCGAGACGCTGCGCGCCTCGGCCAAGGACGAGATCACGCTGGTGACGCTGGGGCCGCTGACCGATATCGGCCTGGCATTGACCCGCGCGCCGGAGATCGCCGGCAAGATCCGCGAAATCGTGATGATGGCCGGCGCCTATTTCGAGGTCGGCAACATCACGCCGACCGCGGAGTTCAACGTCTATGTCGATCCCAAGGCGGCCGAGCTCGTGCTGAAGAGCGGCGTGCCCGTCACCATGATGCCGCTCGACGTCACCCATCGCGTGCTGGTGACGCCCGCGCGCATGGAGCGCCTGTTCAAGCTCGGCAACAGGAGCGGCAAGGCCTTGGCCGAGGCGCTGACCTTCTCGCGCACGTTCGACATCAACAAATACGGCTGGGACGGCGCGCCGCTGCACGACCCCACGACCATCGCCTATCTGCTGCGGCCGAGCCTGTTCCAGGGCCGCGAGATCAATGTCTCGATCGAGACCGAGAGCGAACTGACCATGGGCATGACCGTCGCCGATTACTGGCGCGTCACCCAGCGCCCGCGCAATGTGCGCTACATGCGCGACATCGATGCCGATGGCTTCTTCGCGCTGCTCTGCGAGCGCATCGGGCGGCTGCCGTAACCCACAAAACAAAGCCGGCCGGGGGAGGATGCCCGGCCGGTTTGAAGCGACTGCGTTCGGAGCAGTCGGGACTTACGCCGCCTCCGACTTCTTGTGATAGGCGACGTGGCAATGCTGGCTGCAATACGGCTTGCCGATCTCCGCGGGCTCGCCGCAGAAGTGGAAACCCGGCTGCTTCGGATCGCCCATCGGCCAGGAGCAGGTCTTGCTGCCGGTATGGGCCGCGGCGCGCGGCGCGGGCTTCGCCGCCGGCGCGATCGGGGTCTCGCGCGCGGCCGGAGCCGTCGGCGTCTGGACCCGGGCCTGCTGCGGCGGCACCGCGGAAGTCCCGTGGGTGTGGGGCAAGGGCTGGCCATGGATTCCGGCGCCCGGCTGGCCCGCGCCCGGCATCCGGCGGGCGGGAGCGGCGGCGGCACGGCGGCGGGGCTGCGGCGAGGCGCCGGCCTCGCGCTTGATCGGGGACGGACGGCCGGTCAGGCCCAGGCGATGCGCCTTGCCGATCACCGCATTACGCGTGATGCCGCCGAGGATCGCCGCAATCTGGCTGGCGGTCTGGCCTTGGCCCCAGAGCTTGCGGAGAATCTCGATCCGTTGTTCCGTCCATTCCATGTTTTCGCCTCGCTGTCGGGTTATCCACAGGATGTTGTGTCCGTGATATTTCACTCCACAATATCCTGAGTGGCAAGGGGACTCGGTCTAAATGTTGTGGATATCCTCAAGTTTTCAACATGGAAATTGTGGCAGAATCACTGACTTAGCCCACATCCCAACCGCCGCAAGCATCGGATAGAGGATGGCGCGGCCTCGTCCTATCTCTTCCTCCATGAAGCCGAAACGCCCCAAGCGGGAGGGAAAAGCCATGGAGAGTCAGGTGAGTGCGAGCGCCGCGGCCAATGCCCGCCGGGCCGCCGCCTATATCGAGAACCGGGTCGCCGCCGAGGCCGAGGGCCCGGTCACCCTGGAGGAGCTGGCGCGGCATTGCGATGTCTCGCCCTGGCACCTGCAGCGCCAGTTCAAGCAGGCCTTGGGGGTTTCTCCACGCCAATATGACGATGCACTCCGGATCAAGGCGCTGAAAAAGAACCTGAAACGTGGCGCCGGTGTGGCGGCCGCCACCTTCGAGGCCGGCTATGGCTCGTCGAGCCGGGTCTATGAACGGGCGATGGCGGCACTCGGCATGACCCCGGCCAGCTATGCCAAGGGCGGCAAGGGGGCGGCGATCTTCTACACCGTGGCGCCCTGCCGGCTGGGCAAGCTGCTGGTCGCGGCCACGGCGCGCGGGCTCTGCCGGGTCGAGCTCGGCAATGACATAAGCGCGCTTCTGGAGGATCTGCACCGCGAATTTCCCGAGGCGGATTCGATCGAGCGCGAGGACGAGGCGCTCGGCAAATACGTGACCGAGCTGGTGCGCCGGATCGAGGGTGCCGCGCCCCGGAAGGACCTGCCGCTGGACATCCAGACCACCGCCTTCCAACGCCAGGTCTATGAGGAGCTGCTCCGAATCCCGACCGGCGAAACCCGGTCCTATAAAGAGGTGGCAGCGGCGATCGGACATCCCTCGGCGCAGCGCGCCGTGGGCACCGCCTGCGCCAACAATCCGGTCGCTCTGGCCATCCCCTGCCACCGGGTTTTGCGTAACGACGGCGGACTCGGAGGCTATGCCTGGGGAATTGAGCGAAAACAGGCTCTTATTTCTGCGGAGCGTCGGGCGGCGCGGCGCGCGGGTTAGATATGCGTGGAAAAAAGGCGTAAGTGATTGCGCCCCCCGCTGAGGGGGTTAGACTAGCCGCAGCAACCCGTTCCCCTGCCTGCTGCGGATATGCCGAACACACTGAAAAGACGAAAGAAAATCGAGAGCGGCGGGACCGGAAAACGGCCTTCGGCGGCGACGCGGGGACGCCGCCGCCTGGGCGAATTTTCCGATGTCACAATGCTCAATTTCGATGCGCGGAAAGTGCCTCTGGTGTTCCGCGAAAACCGCCGTGCGCGGCGCATCATCATGCGCCTCGACTACGGCGCGGCGAGCGTTGTGGTGGTCCTGCCAAAACGCACTTCGCGACAAGAAGGCAAAAGATTTGCGTTAAGCAACAAGGACTGGATCGAGGAGCGTCTCGATCAATTGGCCGAGCCGATCCCGTTCCGCCATGGCGCCGTCGTGCCCTTCCTCGGCGAGCCGCATCGCATCCGCCACCGCCCCACCGCGCGCGGCGTCGTCTGGTGCGAGGAAGGCGAGATCCATGTCGCCGGCTACGAAGAGCATCTGCCGCGCCGGGTCCATGAATGGCTGAAGAGCGAGGCCAAGCGCGAGATCGAGACCCGCGCCCGCGAGAAGGCCGAAGCGATCGGCAAGAAGATCAAGAAGATCTCGATCCGCGACACCAAGAGCCGCTGGGGTTCCTGCACCGACGAGGGCGAGCTCGCCTTCTCCTGGCGCCTGGTCTTCGCGCCCAAGCATGTCCTCGACTATGTGGTCGCCCATGAAGTCGCGCATCTGAAAGAGATGAATCACGGGCCGCGCTTCTGGAAGCTCTGCAAGGAGCTGTCGCGCTCGATCAAC
>DASZYM010000501.1:0-8076 GCA_035545355.1 Dongiaceae bacterium | reverse complement strand
CGATAGAGCACCGAGGTGTTGCCCCAGTCGATCGGCACGAAATACTGCTTGCCGTTGTCGTTGGCATAGGCGACCTGGGTCAGCGACGGGAACAGGTCCTTCCAGTTCGCCAGCCGCGAGGTATCGATCGGCTGCAGCACGTCGGCCTCGCGCCAGCGCTTGAGGTCCAGGTTGCAGGGATGCGCCACGTCGACCTGGAAGCCGCCGCGGATCTTGGTCAGCGCCTCGTCGGCGGTGGCGAAGACCGGGAGCTGCGGGTTGGCGCCGTATTTCTTCACATAGCCGGGGAAGAAGCCGGGATCGTCGTAGCCCGACCAGGTGAAGTAGATGACCTGGTCGTCGGCCCGCGCGGCCTTGACGCCCATGGTGGTGAAAGCGAGGCCCGCCCCGGCCAGAATCTGCGCGAACTGACGCCGGCTGAGCGTGCCGGCGCGCATGCGGTCGATGAGCTCACTCTTCTTCATGATGGCCTCCCTGGCCGTCTTGTTTTCATTGGTCGAAAGCCTGCCATGATACACGTGGCGACGCAACCAACTGGCGGTCGATCTCGCCGGCCGCGATTGGTGCGTCTTTGCCGCGTATTGGTTCAGCCTGCTCTGATACAGGCAGCGAAATTTGACGCCAGGCGTCAGCTTCTTGCCGCCGGTCCAAATACCGTCGCAACCAATCGCGCGAATTGGTCGCCGATCAGAGGCTCTCTTCGTTCAGGCTGAGCAGCGAGGCATTGCCGCCGGAGGCCGTGGTATCGACCGAGAGCGTACGTTCGGTGGCGAAGCGGTGGAGATAGCGCGGGCCGCCGGCCTTCGGCCCGGTGCCGGAGAGGCCTTCGCCGCCGAAGGGCTGCACGCCGACCACGGCGCCGATCATGTTGCGGTTCACATAGGCGTTCCCGACATGGAGCCGCTCGGCGATATACGAAGCCTTGCCGTCGATCCGCGTATGGATGCCGAGCGTCAGGCCATAGCCGGTGCGGTTGACCGCATCGATCACCTCGTCCAGCCGGTCCGCGCCGTATTCGACCACGTGCAGGATCGGCCCGAACACCTCGCGGTCGAGCCGCGACAGGCTGTCGATCTTGAACTCCCGCGGCGCGAAGAAATAGCCGAGCGGGCAGTTCGGATCGAGCTTCACCTCCTTGATGAGCTGGCCTTCCTTGGCCATGCGCGCGGCGTGCTTCTCCAGCATCGCCTTGGCATCCTTGTCGATCACCGGCCCGATATCGGTCGAGAGCAGCGCCGGATCGCCGACCACCAGCTCGTCCATGGCACCCGCCAGCATGGCGGTGAGCTTGGGCGCGATGTCCTGCTGCACGAAGAGCACGCGCAAGGCCGAGCAGCGCTGGCCGGCGCTCTGGAAAGCGGAGATCACGGTGTCGCGCACCACCTGCTCGGGCAGCGCGGAGGAATCGACGATCATCGCGTTCTGCCCGCCGGTCTCGGCGATCAGCGGCACGATCGGCCCGTCCTTGGCGGCGAGCACGCGGTTGATGGCGCGCGCCGTGTCGGTCGATCCGGTGAAGGCGACGCCGGCGATCCGGGGATCGGCGACCAAGGGAGCGCCGACCGACGGCCCGTCGCCGGGCAGCAGATGCAGCACGTCGCCCGGCACGCCGGCGCGGTGCAGCACCGCCACGCCGAGCCCGGCGATCAGCGGCGTCTGCTCTGCCGGCTTGGCGATCACCGTGTTGCCGGCGGCCAGCGCCGCCGTGATCTGCCCCATGAAGATCGCCAGCGGGAAGTTCCACGGGCTGATGCAGGCGAAGACGCCGCGGCCATGGAGCGCGAGCTGGTTGCGCTCGCCGGTCGGTCCGGGCATCGGCATCGGCTTGGCGAAATCGGCCCGCGCCCGCGTCGCGTAGTAGCGGCAGAAATCGACCGCCTCGCGCAATTCGGCGACGGCGTCGGCGATGGTCTTGCCTGCCTCGCGGATGCAGAGCGCGATGACCGCCGCGCGCTCCGCCTCCAGCATGTCCGCGGCCCGCTCCAGGCAGGCCGCGCGCTCGGCGGCGGGTGTGGCCGCCCATTCCGGAAACGCCCGCGCGGCGCGGGCAATCGCGTTCTCGACGTCCCGCGGCCCGGCGGTGGCGACGCGCCCCACTCTCTGCTGCAGGTCGGCCGGATTCATCACCGCCTGGCCTTCCTGGGTCAGCGGATGGCCGCCGATCACCGCGGAGGTGCGCCATTCCCGCGCCGCGGCCGCCTCGACCTCGCGCTGCAGAGGCACCAGCACGTCGAGATCGGTGAGGTCGATGCCCTTCGAGTTCTTCCGCTCCGCGCCGTAGATATCGGCCGGCAGCGGGATCCGGGGATGCGGCTTCTGCGCCAGCTTGCGGATCTTCATCACCGGATCGGCGACGATCTCGTCCAAGGGCGCCTTCTCGTCGACGATGCGGTTGACGAAGGAGGTGTTGGCGCCGTTCTCCAGCAGACGCCGCACCAGATAGGCCAGCAGATCCTCGTGGCTGCCGACCGGCGCATAGATGCGCGCAGCAATGTCCATGGTCTCCTTCGGCACGACCTGCTCGTAGAGCGGCTCGCCCATGCCGTGCAGGCGCTGGAATTCCAGTTTGTCCCTGGCCGCTGCCTCGCCGCCCGCCATCTCGATGACGGCCGACAGCGTATGCGCGTTGTGCGTGGCGAATTGCGGGAAGAACGCATCGGGCGAGGCCAGCAGGCGCTGCGCGCAGGCGAGATAGGAGACGTCGGTCGAGGCCTTGCGGGTGAAGACCGGATAGCCGGGCAGCCCGCGCTCCTGGCTGTTCTTGATCTCGCTGTCCCAGTAGGCACCCTTGACCAAGCGCACCATCAGCCGGCGCTTGTGCCGGCGCGCCATGTCGGCCAGCCAGTCTATGAGCGGCAGGCAGCGCTTCTGGTAGGCCTGGATCGCCAGGCCGAGCCCGTTCCAGCCGGCGAGCGACGGCGCCGCCGAAACCGCCTCGATCACATCCAGCGAGAGGTCGAGTCGTTCGGCTTCTTCGGCATCGATGGTGAAGCCGATATCGACTTTCTTCGCCGCCTCGCCGAGCGCAATGATCCGCGGCACCAGCTCGTTCATGACGCGCTTGCGCTGCAGGAACTCGTAGCGCGGATGCAACGCCGAGAGCTTGATCGAGATGCCGGGCCCGCCGACCGGGCCCTTGCCTTTCGCCGCCTTGCCGATCGCGGCGATGGCACCCTGATAGGAATCGAAATAGCGCTGGGCATCGGCCGCGGTGCGCGCCGCCTCGCCCAGCATGTCGTAGGAATAGCGATAGCCGCGGGCCTCGCTCGCCTCGGCGCGCTCCAGCGCCTCCGCGATGTCGCGGCCCATGACGAACTGCTTGCCCAGGATGCGCATCGCCTGGGTCACCGCCTGGCGGATGACCGGCTCGCCGCTCCGGGTCACCATGCGCTTCAGGATGCCTTTGAGATCGGTCGCGCCCTCGTCGAGCTTCAGGATGCGGCCGGTCAGCATCAGCGCCCAGGTCGAGGCGTTGACGAAGAGTGAATCCGATTCCCCCAGATGCTGGCCGAAATCGGCGTCGCGCAGCTTGTCCTTGATCAGCGCGTTGGCGGTCTCCGCATCGGGGATGCGCAGCAAGGCCTCGGCGAGGCACATCAGCACCACGCCTTCCTTGCTGGAGAGCTCATAGGCATGCATGAAGGCATCGATCCCGCCGCCGCCCACGCGGTTCTGCCGCACCGCCTCGACCAGGCGTCGGGCACGGGCGGCGATTCGGTCCTGCATCTCGGGCGGCAGCTCCGCCGCATCGAGCAGCGCCCCGACCACCTTGGTCTCGTCGGCACGGTAGAGCGCCCGCAGGCGCTGGCGCAGCGGGCCGGGCTCAGCCGGCGCTTGGTCGAGGATCATGATCGCCTATTGTAGCCAGAAACGGTTGCGCCGCCGATTTGGATCGGCGGCGCGGCATGGTCAAGAGCACCGAACGTCATTGCCGGGCTCGACCCGGCAATCTCGGGCCGACCGTTGTCAGCAGTCCTTGTCGACCGCCATCTTGGTCAGGTTGGCGTTGCGGTCCTGCAGCGCCTTGAGCTCGGTCTTCTGCGCCGTCAAGGGATCGTAGCGGGTGGCCCAGAGCGGCATGAAGAAGGTGTCGCCGGCCAGGTAATCGGCGTTGTTCGCCTGCATATGGTTGCTCTCGCGCACCAGGCGGGCTTCCAGATACTGGTTGTAGTTGATCTCTTTCATCAAGTCGTTGCACGACTTGTCGGGATCGCTGGGCTGGTTGAGGGCGACCGGCGCCGCCGGGCGTCCGTTGCAGCCCGCCAGGGTCGCGGCCAAAGCCAGCGCGGCGAGGCTCAGAACCGTTTTGGTCAGCATCGTCATTCCCCCGATCAGCAGCCGCGCGCCGACGCCATCTGGTCGAGATGCGTGTCGCGCGCCTTCAGCGCGTCGATCTCGACCTCCTGGGGCGTCTTGGCGCTGCCGCTCATGCGCGTCTCATCGACCGCCGCCAGTCCGGGCGGCAGGAACGGAATGGTCCGGGACATCAGGTCGTCGTCGCGCTGGCGGATCGCCGCCTGCTCGACATGACGGTCCACGAAGCCCTGGTTGATCCGGTCCTTCTCGGCCCGGATATCCTGGCAGGTGTAGTATTTGTCCATGGCCCAATCGACGGGCTCGGGATTGGCCAGCCGCCCCGCGCAGCCGCCCAGCGCCAAGCCGGCGCCCATCAAGCCGCCCGCAATAAAGCCAAGTCTCAACGCAGCCCGCATCGCTTCCCCCGCTCGGCGGATCGGTCTTTTACCATCTTACGCAGGAAGACGCCCGGCGACAATGGCGAT
Organism: Dongiaceae bacterium; assembly: GCA_035545355.1. Lineage (GTDB taxonomy): Bacteria > Pseudomonadota > Alphaproteobacteria > Dongiales > Dongiaceae > Dongia. The sequence goes on along the minus strand of DASZYM010000501.1, from coordinate 3,295 downwards.
TTTCGCCCTGGAATCAGTCACCTGCGGCCAATTTCTCCCGGATTTCCCGAACCGCAGTCTCGATCTTGAGCTCCAGCAGCTTCTGTCCGATGGCCGCCGTCGCCTTGGCCGGGTCGCCGATCACCCCGTTCTTGCTGCCATCGGCGTTGCCGGCGCTGGTCGCCAGCAGCGCGGTCCGGATTCCGTCGGGGCGGATCGCCATGAGCTGCGCGGTATCGGCCAGGGCCGCGTGGATGCCGATGTCGGCATCGCTAAATCCCTGGGATTTCAGCCATTCTTCCTGGCCGTTATGGCTGTAATAGTCGCCGATCTGGTAGACATGCACGCCCTTGGACTTGAGCGCGGCGTCCATTTTCTTGGCGACGACCTCCTGCGGGTGCTGGTTCGGCCCGGAATCGCCGATGAACAGGATGGTCTTGAACCCCTCGACGGCGAAACTCATGACCGTCGATTCCAGCACCTTCTCGTAGATCGGGTCCGGGACGCTGATCGAGCCCGGGAAGCGCATATGCCCCTCCGGCGGATCCCAGCTCCCTTCCGGCACATAGGCCAGGACCGGCGCCACCAGGGTGTTGCCCAGGCGCTTGGCGATCTCCGCCGTCGTGTACGCGATGATGTAGTTGTGCTTGCCGATGACCATGTGCGGGCCGTTCTGCTCGGTCCCGCCGGTCGGCACGATGACCGTGGTGGCGCCGGCTTGCATCCGCGCCTTGATCTCCGGCCAGGTCAGGTCCTCGATCCTGACCGTGTCTGGTCCGGGATCGGCGAAAGCCGGTGCGACGGGGATGATCAGACATGCGGCGAGCAGCAGCCCCCGCCAATTCTTCAAAGTCACGCAGTCCTCGCCGGCTTGATCCAGCGCCGCAGCAGATTGGCGACCGGGCGGAAATACATCGCGGGCACGCTGTGGAAACGCACATGCTCGCCGTCGGTAAGGCCGAGCTCGAACTGCTCGCCGGGCTTCGGCACGTAGAGCGTGCCGAACATCCGGTCCCAGAACGAGAAGATGAAGCCCATGTTCTTGTCGAGATGCCTGGTCTCGCGGCTGTGATGCACTTGATGCATCCACGGGCTGACGAAGACCTGACTGATCACCGGCCCATAGCCCAGCGGCACATGCGAATGCCTGAGGTTGAAGCCGACCACATAGAAGGCGAGCTGCACCACGTTGATGCCGAGGATCCGCATTTCCGGATGCGTGCCGTCGGTGCTGCCGGTCAGGTAGCCCATCGCGCCGATCAGCAGCGCGCTGCCGATCGCCGTCAGGTTCATGTTGGTGAAGAGCTCGACGGGATGCATGCGGTAGGCGGTGATCGGCGTCATCACCTCGGCCGAGTGATGCACCTTGTGGAATTCCCAGAGCGCCGGGACCTTATGGAACAGGTAATGGATGTAATAGAGCATGAAGTCGATCCAGGCGACCTGCAGCAGCGTGACCGCCACCAGCATCCAGCCCCGCCCCGCCTGCAGCGGATGCGCGGGCGGGCCGAATTTGTCGGTCATCGTCGCCGTGATCCAATCGGCGAAGGGCGAGATCAGCAGCGCCAGGACCGGGAACAGGATCACGTAGAGGATGCGATCGACCACGAAGAACTGGTAATCGGCGATCGCCGATTTGTGCAGATAGATCTGCTTGGGGAAGAGATAGTGGATCACGCTCTCCGGCATCGCGCCCGGCTGCTTGCGCTTGAGATAGAAATAGACGCCGACGCCGAGCACGAAGGATGAGGCGAGATAGCCGAAATAGACGCGCTCGTTATGGTCATAAAAGTAGCGCGCCGGCTCGACCAGCGCCGGCCAGACTTTCTGCCAAAGATCAGCGAGCCGTTCCATGTCGTCTCTATAAGCCCGCCGCGCTAACGTTCCCTTAACTCAGGCCGCGACGCGGCGCCGGAGGTCGGTCGCCGGGATGTCGATGCCCAGCACCTCCATCAACCCGGCCGAGCCCCGGCGGGTTACCGCGACGCCGCGGCTGTCCTTGACCCGCTCGATCCAGCCCGCCTCGAAGCAATGCGTGCAGAACGCGGCCCCGACCGCGCCGGCCAGATGCGGCCGCCTCTCGGTCAGATCGACGCAGACCCGGCAGAAGCAGCGCCGCTTGCGCCCGATCGCCTCGAGATCGACGCCCAGCCCCTCGAAGAAGCGATGGCCGCGCCGGGTCAGCACCGCCGCCTCGTCGTCGAGCTCGACGCAGCGCCGCTGGACCAGCGCGTCGGCGACCGCGACGCCCAGCCTGCCCGCCAGGTGGTCGTAGCAGGTCCGCGCGTCCCGCATCACCGTATCGACATAAGAGGGTATGCGGCGGCGCGGCATGGTCTGGTCGGAGGCGACCAGGAAGATCGATTCAAGCATCTGCGCCACACGCGGCGAGGCGAGCTTGTAATAGCGATGCCGCCCTTGCGCCGTGACCTTGATCAGCTCCGCCTCGGTCATGCGCGCGAGATGGCCACTGGCGGTCTGCGGGGTGACGCCCGCATGCCAGGCGAGGTCGCTGGCGGTCAGGCTCTCGCCGTTCATCAGGGCGGTCAGCATGTTGGCGCGGGCGGGATCGCCGACCAGGGCGCCGATCTCCGCCATCGAAACGCCGGAAGGCAGCGCCTTTGCGGCGGCGGCCTTGGGCGGAAGGGTCTTCGCGATGATCACGTTCATGCCCGAAAGATAGGCGTGACCATCCCCGAAGTCACGCATTCACCCTTCGGTGCGGGCCGAAATGTCCCCGCCCGACACGCAAATGTGTGTCCCTCAAATGCAAGGGAATCGAAGCCGGCTATTCCGGATACTTGCCCGCGACATTCTGGTCGTAATCGACCAGCGCCCCGGTCATCACGCCGGATTCCGGGCTGAGCATGTAGGTCACCAGACCGGCCAGTTGATCGGGCTTCACCAACTGCCCCATCGGCTGCTGCGCCTCGACGCCTTTCAGCCAGCCTTCCGGCCGGTCGTGGAACTTGCGCTGGGTTGCATCCTCTTGCGGCGTATCCATCCAGCCGACGCAGATGCCGTTGCAGCGGATGCGCTTGGATGAGAACGCGTTCGCCGTGTTCCTGGTGAGATTGGCGAGCGCCGCCTTCGAGGCCGAATAGGGCGTCAGGTACGACTGCCCGACATAGATCACCATGGAGAGGATATTGACGATGCTGCCCGGCTTGCCGGTCTCGACCAGGTGCTGCACCACGCCCTGCATGGTCAGGAAGGGACCGCGCGCGTTGGTGTCGAAATGCTTCTGCCAGGTCTCGAGGCTGGTATCGAGCAAGGTGCCGCGGCTGGTCTCCGCCGCGGAGTTCACCAGCGCATT
>DASZYM010000500.1:0-1802 GCA_035545355.1 Dongiaceae bacterium | reverse complement strand
CATCGTCCGCGAGCAGGTCGAGCGCATCGACGGCACGGTGTCGGTGAAGTCGGCCCCCGGAAAGGGAACCACCATCTCGCTGATCCTGCCGGCCTCCATCGCCAGCTATCGCGGCCTCCTGGTCTCGGTCGGCGACACACGGCTGCTGCTGCCGGCGGAGTCGGTCGAGCGCGTGATCGGGGTCCCGCGGTCGAGCGTGACCGCGGCGCTGCAGACCGGCATGCTGCCGCAGAACGGCGAGACCTTGCCGTTTGCGCGCCTGTCGGCGCTGCTCGGGCTGGCGAGCGGAACGCTGAGCGAGGCGCGGCGGCTCTTCCCCTGCGCCCTCGTCACCAACGGCACGCGCCGCGCCGCGCTCCTGGTGGACGAGATCCTGGGCGAGACCGATGTGCTGGTCAAAGACCTGCCCTTGCCGCTCCGCCGGGTGCAGAACATCTCCTCCGCGGGGCTCCTCGGCAGCGGCGACCTGGTGCTGATCGCCCGCGCCTCGGACCTGCTGACCGCCGTGAACACCCACGGCCGGGCCGGCGCCGAGCTCGATACCGCCGACATCCGTCACACGGCGCGGGTGCTGATCGTCGACGACTCGATCACCACCCGGACCATGGAGAAGAACCTGTTCGAGGCCGCCGGCTATGCGGTCACCACGGCGGTCGACGGCATGGATGCCTGGTCGATCCTACAGACCATCGAGGTCGATCTCGTGGTCTCCGACATCGACATGCCGCGCATGAACGGCTTCGACCTCACCGCGCAGATCCGCGGCGACGGCCGGCTCGCCGAGACCCCGGTCGTGCTGGTGACGGCGCTCGAATCCCGCGCCGACAAGGAACGCGGCATCCGCATCGGCGCCAATGCCTATGTGCTGAAATCCTCGTTCGATCAGACCAATCTTCTGGAAATCGTCGGGCGGTTGATATGATGGCGGTGGCCGCGAAGGCGATCTCGGTGCTGATCGCCGAAGACTCCCCGACCCAGCGCGAGACCCTGGCGATGATGCTGGAGGAAGCCGGCGGCTTCCGGATCGCCGGCTTGGCGCGCGACGGCGTGGAAGCCGTCTCCGCCACCGAGCGGCTGCGTCCCGACATCGTGCTGATGGATTGCTACATGCCGCGCGCCAACGGATTCGAGGCGACCGCGGCGATCATGGAGAAGTGCCCGACGCCGATCGTGATGGTCAGCAGCGCGCATTCGCAGGACGAGATGGCGCGCACCTTCGATTCCATCAAGCACGGCGCGCTTGCCTTCCTCGCCAAGCCCTCGTTCGGCGAATCGCCGGAAGAGACGGCGGGCCGCGAGGCCCTGATCCAGACCCTGCGGCTGATGTCGGAGGTCAAGGTCGTCGGGCGCCGCCGGATCGCGCGCCGTGAACCGGCGCCGCAGAAGGCGGACCGGCCGGTGACCCTGATCGCGATCGCCGGATCGACCGGCGCGCCGGGCGTGGTCGCGGAGATCCTGGCCGGGAAGGCCGGGCGCGGGATGCCGCCGATCCTGGTCGTCCAGCACATGGCGCGCGGCTTCGTCGGCGGCTTCGCGCGCTGGCTCTCGGACTATGTGAAGTTCCCGGTCCGGCTCGCCGAGCAGGGCATGATGCCGGTGGCCGGCGAGGCCTATCTTGCGCCGGACGACCGGCATCTCGGCCTCGATCCCTTCGGGCGCATGCTGCTCAACACCGGACCGGCCGAGGAGGGCTTCCGTCCCTCGGCCAATTTCCTGTTTCGCTCCGTCGCCGCCGTGACCGGCGCCTCGACCTTGGGCGTGCTGCTCAGCGGCATGGGCCGCGACGGCGCGACCGGGCTGCT
>DASZYM010000499.1:0-2515 GCA_035545355.1 Dongiaceae bacterium | reverse complement strand
CGCCTCGACGGCGCGGGCGAGGTTCACCTCCATGCGGCCGATATCGTCGGGCAGCAGCTCATGGCCGAAATCGAGCGGCGTGCCGTTCTCGGCCCAATGCACGCATTTGCTCTCATAGGCGCCGAGCAGCAGGCCCTTGCCCTCCTGGCGGCAGTAATAGCCGCCGCTGGGCTCGGAGATGTTCGGCACTTCATGGTCCATCTCGGCGATCTCCTGGATCGTCTCGGTGACCATGTAATGGTGCTCGACCGGCTGCAGCGGCAGAACGATGCCGGCGAGCGCCGCCACTTCGCGCGCCCAAAGGCCGGCGGCGTTGACGATGTAATCGGTCTTGATGTCGCCGTTCGGCGTACCGACGGTCCAGGTGCCGTCGGCATTCTGCGTGGTCGAGGTGACCGGCGTCTGGCGATAGATCTTGGCGCCGCGATCGCGTGCGGCCTTTGCGTAAGCCTGGGTCACGCTGGCCGGATCGCAATAGCCCTTGATCGGCTCGTAGAGCACGGCCTTCAAGCCGTCGCTCTTCAGGATCGGGGCCAGCTTGCGCGCTTCCGCGAGCGAGATGAACTCGGATTCGATGCCGTTCCGCTTGCCGCGGCTGTGCAGGTATTGCAGCGCCGTGAGCTGGTCGTCGGTGCGGGCGAGATGGATGCCGCCCACCGGATGATAGCCGCAGGACTGGCCGCTTTCCTTCTCCAGCTCGGGATAGAGGTTGATGGTGTATTTCTGCAGCACCGCGGCGCTGGAGGGATTGGTCAGCGCGAACAGGCTGCCCGCGGCATGCCACGTCGAACCGGCGGTCAGCTCCTTGCGCTCCAGCAGCACCACGTCTTTCCAGCCGGCCTTGGCCAGGTGATAGAGGATGGCGCAGCCGGTGACACCGCCGCCGATCACGACCACGCGGGCGTGGGTTTCCATATTCAGATGCTTCCTATTTTGATGGTCGTCATCCCGCGGCTAGGCCGCGGGATCCACGCCTTGGGGCTCGAAGAAAGAGCGGCACGCAGCCCGCGAACCGGGCAAGCCGAGGTGTGGCACCCAAGGCGTGGATCCCGGGACCTAGTCCCGGGATGACGAGGGAGTTTGCGAGTGGCGTGGGAGTTCACTGCAGGCCCAGCGCGGTCAGCAATTCGCGACGCTTCTCTTCCGGCAATTGCGCGAAAGGCGGCCGCACGATGCGCCAGTTGGGATTCTTCAGCTTCGCCGCGATCGCCGCTTTCAGCGCCGGCACCAGCGGATAGCCTTCGAACACCGAGCGGATCCTGCCGACCTCGCCGTCGAGCTTCACCCGCGCATCGCCGTCGGGCGTGTCGATCAGCTTGCGGATATTGGCGACCTGGAAATTCGCCGTGGCGCTGATGCAGCCGGCGGCGCCGAGCCGCAAGGCCGCCACCAGGAACTTCTCCGAGGCGGGGAAGATCGCCATCTCGGGGAATTCCTTGAGCAGCAAAGCCACATTGTCCCAGACGCCGGAACTGTCCTTGAGGCCGGCGATGATGCCGCCATAGGCCTTGCGCAGCCGCGCGATCAAAGCCGGCGTGATGGCGACGCCGGACATCTGCGGGATGTGATAGAGGTAGAGCTTCAGGTCCGGCCGCGCGACCTTGTCGATGATCGCCGCGTAATAGGCGTAGATGCCGTCCTCGGGCATGTTCTTGTAATAGAAGGGCGGCAGGACCAGCACGCCGGCGGCGCCGAGCTCCAGCGCATGCCGGGTCAGCTCGACCGCGTCCGGCAGGTTCGCCGCACCGGTGCCGGGCATCAGCTTCGCCGCGGGAATGCCCTGCTCGACCAGGTGTTCCAGAAGGGACATGCGTTCGCGCTGCGACAGCGAGTTGGCCTCGCTGGTCGTTCCGAACACCGCAAGGCCGTTGGCGCCTTGCTCCAGCAGCCAGTTGCAGAAGCCGACGAAAGCCGGGCGGTCCGGCTCCAGATCCGGCGTGAAGGGCGTGAGCGCGGGGGAGAGCACCCCGCGGAATGTCTGTCCCGCCGTCGCGGGCCTGGTCTTGACCGTCGTATCGTTCATCCTAACACCGAGAAACTGCTGCGTTGATCCGGCTGTCGCCGACGCGAATAGAAGCCGATGCTGATCGTCCGGTCGATATGTTTCAGCTTGTACTGGACCGGATCCTTGTCATGGTCGCGGCCGTTCTCGCAGGCGACCACCAGCTCGGCCATCATCTCGCCGGCGGTGGGCGCGTTCTTGAACTGGTTCCCGCTGGTCCCGACCGCCATGTAGAAGCCCGGCAGGTCGGACTTGTCGTAGATCGGGATCCAGTCGTCGGAGACGTCGTAGAGCTCGACCAGGCCCTTCATCTTGTTGGGGATGGGGAGGGTGGTGAAGCGCTGCGCCATGCGCATCACCTGGACGCGCCACTGCTCGGTGAACTCGCGGTTGAAGTTGTCCGGATCGACCCATTCCTTGGTGTCGCATTCCGGATCCTCGCTGCCGATCAGGATGTGGTTGCCGATCTCCGGCCGCGCGTAGCAGGACGTGTCCTGGTCGGAGAAATGCAGG
>DASZYM010000498.1:0-7494 GCA_035545355.1 Dongiaceae bacterium | reverse complement strand
GCCGATCCACGGAAGCGCCCCGGACATTGCCGGCAAGGGAATTGCCAATCCGATCGGGTCAATCCTGAGCGCCGGGATGCTGGCGCGGCATAGCTTGAAGAATTCCAAGATTGCTCAATCAATTGAGAAGGCAGTCGAGAGCGTATTGGCTTCCGGCATCCGTCCATCCGATCTCGGCGGCACAGCCTCTACTGCAGACATGACCGAGAACGTGCTGCAGCGCCTCTAGGCAATCCTGTAGTTGCAACCCGCCCGCCCGGGTGCCCCGATTGGATCGCGAGATCACGCCACCACTTCCCAAAATAGGGTATTGCCTATTATCGTGAACTGAGCTACAGTATCTCCTGCCTGGGCCATTTCGGGTCCGAGGCTGCACAGCATTCCGGCACCCGCGCATTCCTGAACCCCGGGCACTAAGAAACCCCCGGCAGTTCGGAACCGGGTGCCGTTTCAGTCGAACAGAAACAGAGGACGACCGATGCAGGACTCTCTCTGCGCCGGCGATTCCGCCGCGGCGCCAACTTACACCGGACTTACACGAAACAAGGAATCCGAGGACGCCATGCCGACCCTCACGGACGAGATCAAAGCATTCATCGTCAGAGGCTTAGCCTGCTTCGACACGCCCTCGGACGTGGCGGAGGCGGTTAAGTCGACCTTCGGCGTCGAGCTCAGCCGCCGGCATGTCTACGCCTACGATCCGCGCTGCGCCCAGCCGCCGGCGCCGCGCTGGTGCGAGCTCCATGCGGCGACCCGCGCGGCGTTCCTGCACGACGCCGCCGAGATCGGCGTCGTGCATAAGACCGTGCGCCTGCGGATGCTCGACCGGATGGCGCATCGCGCCGAGGAGCGGAACTATATCGACCTGGCCTGCGCCGTCCTGGAACAGGTGGCGAAGGAGTGTGGCGGGCTCTATGAAAGCCGAAAGCCGTCCGAGCCGGCGCCTGCGAAGAGCCCGCCGCGTTAGGCGCCGGCGCATCCTACGCCGCTATTGAATCACCCGCAGCGACCTGATCCGGGACAAGTCCCGGTCATGGGTGACGACCGCCGCCGCGTTGATCGCGAGCGCGCTGGCCGCCTGCACCGCGTCGGCGAGTTTCAGCCGCAGGCTGGCGCGCAGCCGCGCCGCGCCTTCGGCAATGTCGAGGTCGAGCGGCACGACCTGCCAGGATTGGAGGACGGCGCGGTAGCGGCGCGCGAGTGCTTCGTCGCCGGCCTGCAAAGGACCGGTCAGAACCTCGGCCAGCGTGATTGTCGTCACCGCGAAACGCAAGCTTCCGGCAGCATGCGCCTCGAACAGCGGGGTGAACCGCGGCGCCAGTTTCGGGTGGCTTTCGAGGACATAAATGATCGGTGCCGAATCCAGCAGAACCAGCGCTCCGTCGGCCAGCCCTGCGAGATTCAACGGCTCCATTCGTCGCGCAGCTTGCGGAGCGTCCGGCTGCTGCTCCTGCCCCACAAGCCGCGTCCCGAACCGGCGAGCGGCGAGAGCGGCTGCTGACGAAGGCCGGTTGCATAGGCGTCGATCGGCATCAACGCGGCGACCGGCTTTCCGCGCTTGGTGATGATCGTCGGCTCGCCGTTCTCGGCCGCCGTCAGCAGGTCCGGTAGCTGGTTCCGCGCATCCTCGGCGCCCTTCTGCCGCGGCTTGGAATTGTTCATGCCGGAACTGTACGGTACTGTACGGTCGATGTCAAACCCGGCTCTGCCGATCGCGGCGCCCGTTCTTGTGCTTCACAACCCCAGCTCGGTCAGCCCCGGGAAGTCCTTCGGCCGCGGCCCTTGCGGCCAGATGAACTTGCGCTCGCCGGCCGCGATCGGCACGTCGTTGATGCTGGCCTCGCGGCGGCGCATCAGCCCGTTCTCATCGAACTCCCATTGCTCGTTGCCATGGGCGCGGAACCAGTTGCCGGAATCGTCGTGGTACTCGTACTGGAAGCGCACCGCGATATGATTGCCGCTGAACGCCCAGACCTCCTTGATCAGCCGGTATTCGCGCTCGCGCGCCCATTTGCGCTTCAGGAATTCGACGATCGCCGGTCGGCCCTGGAAGAACTCGGCGCGGTTGCGCCAGCGGCTGTCCTCGGTATAGGCCAGCGACACCTTGACCGGGTCCTGCATGTTCCAGGCATCCTCGGCCTTGCGCGCCTTCTCGGCGGCGGTCTCGGCGGTGAAGGGCGGGAGCGGGGGGCGCTGTTCGGTCATGACGGTCTCATCGGGTTGCAGTATGACTGCACGGGAGTGAACCGCTTTCGCCGGAAAACCGCAATGCTCACCAATGCCCTGATCGAGGCCTACCGCGCCACCGACTACGTGCTGTTCGCCGCCGAGGGCGACATCACCGTCAATATCGGCCGGCGCTCGGCCGCGTTCGACGCGGTGCTGGCGCGGCGCGGCGTGGAGACGGCGGTGATCGTGACCGCCTACAATCCGCGCAGCATCGTGCTCGCCGAGGCCGAGAACCGCGCACGCCATGCCGAGCTCGTCGCCCTGATCGAGGCCAGAGGTTACGGCTATGCCTTGGGCGAGGGACGCGATCCGACCGGCCATTGGAAGGCCGAGCTGGAATGCGTCGTGTTCGGCATCGCGGCCGAGGCGGGGATCGATCTCGCGCGCGCCTTCGACCAGAACGCGATCGTGTTCATCCGACGCGGCCAGGCGCCGGACTTGCTCTACCCGGATCTCGGCTGATTGCTAGGCCGCGGGCGCCATCGACTTGCGGGCGGGACGCGGCTCGTCGGCGGCTTGCATCATCGCACCCGCCAGCACGCCGTAGGCGGAGCCCCAGGCCTCGGCCAGCTCCTTGGTCCAGCCGTTGCCGAGGCCGATCTCCAAGGTCCAGAGCAGGGCCGCGCCGACCACGCTGTAGTGCCGCTTCTGCACGCCGTAATCCTGGTGGCGTCGCCCCAGCTCCTTCACCGAGGGCATGATCGTGTCGAGCTTGTCGAGCGCGGCGACCGCCATGGCGATGGCGATCATCAGCTTCTGCTTCTGCTCGGTCATGTCGGAACGGAACATCAGGCGCAGCGACGGATCGAGCTCGAACAGCCGGCAATAGAACAGCTCGGCGGCCTGATCCTTCAGCGGGGCGATCTTGGCGAAGCTGCTCTTCACCAACTCGATCTGGCGGGGTGTCATCGGGGCTCCGTGGACAGCAATCGTTGGGCTGCTGCATAGGCGCAACAACTCTCGCTGGAGTTCACACTACGGAAGCCGGGCGGGCGCCGCAGTGATCCCGGTCACAGGCTTTGTCCCGGCTCTGGCCGGATCGTGCCATTCGTCACGGGAAGGAGGTCGGTTACGCCAAATCGTCATGTCCGGGAGGCATGGGAAGCGTCACGCGAGGGTGATTGGCCAAGCCGGCCCGGACGCCTATGTTCCGGCCCATGGAAAAGAAGCCGGCCAAGCAAAAGACGATTCCCTGGCAGCCCTGGCGCGAGCGCAACGGCCAGTTCTCCTGGTTCCGCGCCGTCGTGCTGGCGGCGGTCTGCCTGCCGGGCATCGTGACCATCATCCAGTATTATGCCGGAGACTTCCCGGTCCGGCCGCTGACCGAGATCATCCATGCGATGGGCCTGTGGACCATCCGCCTGCTGATGATCGCGCTGGCGATCACGCCGCTGCGCCAGGCCCTGCGCTGGCCGCGCCTGGTCGTGGTGCGCCGGATGGTGGGCGTCGCGGCCTTCGCCTATGCGGCGATCCACATCACCTTCTATGCCGCCGACAACATGTTCGATCTCGGCAAGGTCGTGAGCGAGATCGCGCTTCGCATCTATCTCACCATCGGCTTCGCGGCCCTGCTGATCCTGGGCGCGCTGGCGCTGACCTCGACCGACAACGCGCTGCGCCGCATGGGCGGGCCCAACTGGATCCGGCTGCACCGCTGGGTCTATCTCGCCGGCGTGCTGGCGACGATCCACTATTTCATGCAGTCCAAGCTCGCGGTCGGCGAGCCGCTGGTCGTCGCCGGCCTGTTCGTCTGGATGATGCTCTACCGCCTGGTGCTCTGGACCGTGGGCAGCGATCGTGCGAGCGCGCTGCCGGTCGTGGCCGCCCTCGGCGCTTTGGCCGGGATCGCGACCGGCCTCGGCGAGGCGGCCTATTACCACCTCGTCGCCCACGCATCCTTCCTGCGCGTGCTGGAAGCCGACTTCCACTGGCGCTCCGGCATCCGCCCCGCCTGGGTCGTGCTCGGCATCATGATGGTGGTGGTGCTGGCGACCGCCTTCCGCCAATGGCGCCGCACGCGCCAGGCCGCACTCGCCTCGGCGTGAGAAGCGCTACTCGGCCGGCTCCGCGCGGGCGGCGAGTTTCACGTTGCGCCATTCGCCGGCGATGATCAGCGTGCCGCTGACCAGGATCAGCCCTGCGCCGGCGAAGACATTCCGTGCCGGCACATCGCCCCAGATCGCGTAGCCCAGCACGAAGGACCAGACCAAAGCGGTGAATTCCAGCGGCGAGACCACGGAGGCGGGGGCGCGCTTGATGCCTTCGATCAGCAGGAATTGCGCGACCGCGCCGATCGTGCCGATCGAGGCCATCAGCAGGAACTGCATGAGGTCCGGCGTCGTCCAGAACCAGAACATCGCCGGGCCGGTCATGACCACGAAGGCGAAGCTCGACGTCATCATCTGCACCAGGGTCGATTCCTTGAGCGCGATCTGCCGGATCAGGATCATCGACGCCGCCCAGAGCGCCGCCGCCAGCAGCGCGAGGCCGATCGCGCTCGCCGGCGCCCGCACGTCGGGCCGGCAGGCGATCAGCACGCCGACGAAGCCGACCACGATGCTGCACCAGCGCGCCGGGCTGATCCGCTCCTTGAGGATCGGCACCGCGAGCGCCGCCACCATCAGCGGCGAGGCGAAATAGATCGTGGTCAGCTCGGCGAGCTGCAGGCTTTTCGCCGCCGTATAGAAGGAGAGCCAGGCGCCGAGCAGGCCGAGCGAGCGGAACAGCAGCGCGTTGCGGATCGGCGAGCGGACGGTCTGCACGATGAGGCGCTCGCGCCCGATGCAGGTGCAGATCACCAGGATCACTGCGCTGCGGACGAACAGCACCTGCAGCGGCGCATAGCCGGCGACCACCCACTTGATCCCGGCATCGTGCAGGGTGAAGAGCGCGAAGGCCGCCGAGACCGAGAGGATGCCCCAGAGCACCCCGTACCGGCCGAAGCGCCTGCGGGCGATCTCGGCCGGCGACCCGGTTTCGCCGGCGGGACGGGGAATCGGGGCATGGCCGTGGGGCATTGGGGCAGGCTGCCGGTGTGAGTCGTGGAGGCGGGATGCCGCAGCATCGGCCAGAGGCGCCGCCGGCACCAGCCGCATTTCTGCGGCCGGCCCATCCGGAAAACGCCGTGTTCCGAGTGCCTTATCCACAGGCGGGAAAGCCGCAACCCCCTCGTTTCCAAGGCCAAATTCAGAGAAATTGTCTAAAATTCTATTAAACTCGAAAGTGAAAGAGCTTGCGACCGGGCCGCGAAGCGCTCAGATTCCGAGAACGACCGTCCCAGGTTCGTCCCGGGATCAGGAGGTATGGCCATGAACATCTCGACCGTCACCGGCGTCGCCTCGGCCTTCGAAGGCGCCCGTCTTGCGGGTCAGCAGCAGGCCGCGTCCACCGCTTCGGCCGCGCAGACCAAGCGCGACGACGACCGCAACGCCCAGGACACCGACGTCAAGAAGACCGACACGGTCACCCAGGATCAGGAGACCGGCCAGAGCAGCAACGACCCCAACGGCCATCGCCTCAACGTGGTCGTCTGAGCGATCTCCCGATCGGGTTTCGAACGCGCCCTCCGGGGCGCGTTTGCTTTTCAGGGCTCCGGTTTTCGGTCCGCCTTGATCGGCTCCCAGATGCCGATCTCCCGCTCGCTCTCCAAGATATGCGGCAGCGCGTCGTGCCAGGCGCGGCGATAAGGGCGCTGAAGCTGCACGTTGATGACGTCGTCGTGGCTCTCCCAGGTTTCGCAGAGCATGAAGCTGTGCTCGGATTCCGGATCCCGATGCAGCGCGGCCTCGCGGTAGGTGGATTCGTGCTTCATGTTGTCCAGCACATCCAGCAGAAGCGCCAGGAACTCCGCCTGCCGCTCGGGGACGACCCGGAACTTGATCAGATAGGTGACCGCCATTTCATGCTCCTGCGCCGGCGGCGCGCGCGATCGGGCGCATTGCGCGGGCTTCGCGCATGAACGGCACGAGATCGGCATGCAGGCGGTCCATATGCGTGTACATCAGCCCATGCGGCGCGGCGCGATAGACCAGGAACCTGCAATCCGGCAACAGAGCCGCCGACCGCTCGCCGGTCAGCGCGATCGGCGTCGAGCAATCGCGGTCGCCTTGGATCAGCAGCGCCGGGACCCGGATGCGGCGCATCTCCGCCCGGAAATCCGCCTCCGCCATGGCGCGGCTGCAGGCGAGCAGGACCGGAAGCGGCGCCTGCAACAGCCCGGTGGCCCAGCGCATCATGGCGCGCGACGTTTCCGGGATGAAGAAGGGCGCGACATTGTCCTCCACCCATTTCGGATAGTCGTGCCGCCACTGCGCCCACAGCGTGTCGAACGCCGCGCGCGGCAAGCCGCCCGGGTTGTCCTCGTCCTGCAGCAGCTTCGGCGTCGTCGGCGCGATGAGGACGATGCGCGCGATACGCCCATCGCCATGCCGCGTCAGATAGCGCACTACCTCGCCGCCGGCCATGGAATGGCCGATCAGCGTCAGGTCATGAAGGTCGAGGCTCTCGATGAGCGCCGCGACGTCATCGGCCAAGGTGTCGTAGTCATAGCCGCCGGCGGGCTGATCGGAACGGCCATGGCCGCGGCGGTCGAAGCTGATGCAGCGGAATCCCTCGGGTACCAGTGCGGCGAACTGGTAGTCCCACATGCGCGTACAGAAACCGAGGCTGTTCAGGAACAGGATGGGATCTCCTTGGCCCCATTCCACATAGAAGAGCGAGGTTCCGTCCGAGGCTTTGAACATGGGCATGGCTTGCTCCGGCTTGTGTTGGCTGCCACGCAGGTTCTTCCCTCCCGCAATCGGACTCCATGACCCGCGAGGTCAAGAAACGCGCGCTTACTTGACCTCCGAGGTCATGTTCCTTCCGTCACCACCGCGCTAGGCTCCCGAGATGACGATGATGCGACAGATTCCCTTCGGTCCGCTGCTCCGCCGCTGGCGCGAAAGACGGCGGATGACCCAGGCCGATCTCGCTCTGGCGGCGGAAAGCTCGACCCGGCATCTCTCCTGCCTCGAGACCGGACGCGCGCTGCCCAGCCGAGAGATGATCAACCGTCTCGCGGAGTTTCTCGACATCCCGCTGCGGGATCGCAACGGTCTGCTGCTCGCCGCCGGCTTTGCGCCGGCCTTCCGCGAAAGCACGGTCGACGGGCTCGACGCGGCGAAGGCCGCGATGGACCGCGTGCTGCGGGCGCATCTGCCTTATCCGGCCTTCGCGGTGGATCGCCACTGGAACGTGGTTCTCTCCAACAATGCGCTGCCGCAG
>DASZYM010000497.1:0-1884 GCA_035545355.1 Dongiaceae bacterium | reverse complement strand
GAAGATCCGGCGCTCTGGTGGTCGAATTGCTGCGCACTGACGCGCGACCTCCTGCAGCAGAGCGGCCTGGCGCCGAGCGAGATCAAGGCGGTCGGCGTCACCGGCATGGTGCCGGCGATGGTGCTGCTGGACGAGGCGGGCAAGGTGCTGCGGCCGAGCATCCAGCAGAACGACGCCCGCGCCATGGTCGAGATCGACGAGATGCGCGCCCGCTTCGACTCCCAGCTTTTCTTCAAGCTGACCGGCGGCAGCATCAACCAGCAGGTGGTCGCGCCGAAATTCCGCTGGCTGGAGAAGCACGAGCCGGAGGTCTTCAAGAAGATCGCCACCGCCTTCGGCTCCTATGACTACATCGCCTGGAAGCTCACCGGGGTGCGCTCGATCGAGCACAATTGGGCGCTGGAATCCGGGCTGATGGATTTCGCGCGCGGCACGTTCGATGCGGCGCTGGTGAAGGAGGCGGGCATTCCGGCCTCGGCCCTGCCGGCGATCCGGCCTTCACACGCGATCCTCGGGCCGATCACGGCGGAAGCCGCGCAGGAGACCGGCCTCGTCGCCGGGACGCCGGTGGTCGCGGGCTGCGCCGATCATGTGGCTTCGGCCTATGTCGCGGGTGCGGCACGGGACGGCGACCTGGTGCTGAAATTCGGCGGAGCAGGGGACATCCTGCTCTCGACCGCCAAGGCGGTGACCGATCCCAGGCTCTTCATCGACTATCACATCCTGCCCGACCACTATTTCAGCAATGGCTGCACCGCGGCGACCGGCAGCCTGCTGAACTGGATCGTGCGCGAGCTGGCCGGCGGCGAGGCCGAGAAGGCCAAGGCGGCGGGGCTGAAAATCCATGCCTGGCTCGACCGCCAGGCGGCGGACGTGCCGGCCGGGTCGGACGGCGTGGTGCTGCTGCCGTACTTCCTCGGCGAGAAGACGCCGCTGCACGATCCGCATGCGCGCGGCACGATCGTCGGTCTCGGCCTGCATCACAAGCTCGCGCATATCTGGCGCGCGGCGCTCGAGGGCGTGATCTTCGGCTTCCGCCATCACGTTGAAGTCTTCCGCGAGATGGGCCTGTCGGTGAAGCGCGTCTTCGCCTGCGACGGCGGCGCGGCCAGCGATCTCTGGCTGCAGATCGCCGCCGATGCGCTGGCGGTCACGGTGACGCGGATCGACCGGCATCCCGGCTCCTCGATCGGTGCGGCTTATGTCGCCGGATTCGGCATCGGTGCGTTCAAGGATCTCGCCGGCATCGGCGATTACGTCTCGGCGGGGCGGGTGTTCCGGTCCGATCCGGCGCGCAAAGCGGTCTACGACCAGGCCTATGCCAATTACCGCGAGATCTATGAGCGGCTGAAGACGCTCTATCCGAAGCTCGATCCATCGGTCGGCCCATCGGTCGGCGGGGGGAACCAGATGAAAAGAGGAGATGCCGCGTGAGCGATTTGCTGGCCGGAAAGACCGTCTTGGTGACCGGAGCCGCGTCCGGCATCGGCCGCGCCATCGTGAAGAGGCTGGCGAAGGCCGGCGCCTGGGTTGCCGTCACCGACAAGGATGGAGGGGCCGCGGACCGGCTTGCCAAGGAGATCGGCAGCGACGCGATTTCCGCTCCGCTCGACGTCACCGATGCGGCAGCGACCGCGCAGGCCTTCGATCAGGCGATCACCGCCTTCGGCAAGATCGACATCGTCTGTGCCAATGCCGGCATCTCCACCATGAACTCGACGGTCGATCTCACCGAGGCCGAATGGGATTCCAACATGAACGTCAATGCCAAGGGCGTGTTCCTCACCAACCAGGCGGCGGTGCGGCGCTGGATCGCGGCGAAGCATCCGGGGGTCATCGTCAACACGGCCTCACTGGCGGGCAAGCTTGGCGCGCCGCTGCTGG
>DASZYM010000496.1:0-3272 GCA_035545355.1 Dongiaceae bacterium | reverse complement strand
CGCCAAGTCCAGCGGGTGCCGGTGCCGCGATCGATCAGCGCCGGCCGCTCGCCCCACTGCGCCGCCGCATCGTCCAGCGCCTGGCCGATGGTCTTGCCGAGCAGCGGCGTGTCCGAGACGCCCGAGACATAGCTCATGCTTTCCGTCATGGCTCTCTCCTCCCGTTTGCGCCTTCTTCTCATTCTTCGTCATGGTCCGCGAAGGCGGACCATCCACGAGTTTCTATCGGCGACACCGTGCTAGCTCTCCGAAACTCGTGGATCCTCCGCCTTCGCGGAGGATGACGAGAAGGAGGTTAGGCCGGCGCGCTGACCTTCGACGCCAGAGCCTGCGCGACCTTCGAGGTCGGCGCGCGGCCCAAGGTCTTCATGATGGCACGCCCCGCTCCGGCCAGCCGGTCCAGATCGACGCCGCTCGAGATCTCCATACCGTTCAGCATATAGACCACGTCCTCGGTCGCGACATTGCCGGAAGCACCTTTCGCATAAGGGCAGCCGCCGAGCCCGGCCACCGAGCTGTCGATCACCGACACGCCCATCTCCAGGGCCGCGAGGATGTTGGCCAGCGCCTGACCATAGGTGTCATGGAAATGCACGGCGAGACGGTCGAGCGGCACGTCCTTCGCCACGGTCTCGATCATTGCCTTGGCCTTCAGCGGCGTGCCGGTGCCGATCGTGTCGCCGAGCGAGATCTCCTCGCAACCGAGATCGAGCAAGGCCTTCGACACTTTCGCAACCGCCTGCGGCTTGATCTCGCCTTCATAGGGGCAGCCGAGCACACAGCTCACATAGCCGCGCAGGCGCATGCCTTCGGCACGTGCGCGCCTGGTGACGGGACGGAAGCGTTCCAGGCTTTCCGCGATCGAGCAGTTGATATTTTTCCGGCTGAACGTCTCCGACGCGGCGGCGAACACCGAGATATCCTTGGCGCCCGCCGCCTCCGCGGCTTCCAGGCCTTGCAGGTTCGGCACCAGGACGGGATAGCGGACGCCTTGCTTCCGCTTCAGCACCGCCAGCACCGCCGCGGTGTCGGCCATCTGCGGCACCCATTTCGGCGAGACGAAGCTCCCCGCCTCCACCGTCTTTAACCCGGCTTCGACCAAGGCCTCGATCAGGGTGACGCGCGCGGCGACCGGCACCGTGACCGCCTCGTTCTGCAGCCCGTCGCGCGGGCCGACCTCGACGATGCGCACGGCCGCCGGCAGGCTCATTCCGCCGCCTCCAGCACCACCAGCTCCGCGCCTTCCGGCACCAGATCGCCGGCGGCGAAGCGCACTTCGCGCACCTTGCCCGGTCGCGGGGCGAGCACGGCATGCTCCATCTTCATCGCCTCGACGATGGCGAGCACCGCGCCCTTCTCCACCGCATCGCCGGAGGCGACCGAGACCTTGGTGACCGTGCCCGGCATCGGCGCGACGATCTTGCCGGCGGAGGCGGCGCTGCCCTGCGCCGGCCGCCGTGGATCGATCGCCGTCAGGCGATAGGAAGCGCCGTCGAGAAAAACGAAGACCTCGTCGGCGCGCTGCAGCACGCGCCCCGCACACGAGACCGTGCCGAGCCGCGCCGTGATCGCGCCATCGGCGGCAAGCTCGGCGGCGGCTTCATGCGATCCGTCCGGCAGGTCGAGGATATAGCCGCCGTCGCGATAATGCGCGCGCACCGCGATCGCCGTCTCGCCATCCTGGAAGAGGAGATCCGAATAGGCGTCGCGGTTCAACCGCCATCCCGGCAGCCTGGCCCAGGGCGAATGCGGATCGGCCGCTTGGGTCACAGCATTGGCCTCGCCGCCGCGCAGGATCGCCAGCGCCGCCAGCGCGATCGCACGCGGCGGCACCGCGCCGGCCGGCTTCAACAGCGCATCCGCATGCCGGGCGATGAATCCCGTATCGACGGCACCCGCGCGGAATTCCGGCTGGTCGAGGATCGCCTGCAGCAGCCCAAGATTGGTCGGAAGCCCGCCGATCTCGGTCCGGGCGAGCGCACCGCGCAATCGCGCAATCGCCTCGCCGCGATCGGCGCCCTCGGCGATGATCTTGGCGATCATCGGATCGTAATGCACCGAGACCGTATCGCCGGAGCGAATGCCGGAATCGACGCGGACGCCCGGAATCCCTTCGGGCAGGCGCAAATGGTGCAGCGTGCCGGCCTGCGGCAGGAAACCGCGCGCCGGATCCTCGGCATAGAGTCGCACTTCGACCGCGTGGCCGCGCGCCGTGATCTCCTCCTGGCGCTTCGGCAGCCTCTCGCCGCGGGCGACGCGGATCTGCCACTCGACCAGATCGAGGCCGGTGATCGCTTCGGTGACCGGATGCTCCACCTGCAGCCGGGTGTTCATCTCCATGAAGTAGAACCGGCCGCCTTCCGCGATGAACTCGACGGTGCCTGCGCCGACATAGCCGACCGCCTTTCCCGCCTCGATCGCCGCTTTGCCGATGGCCGCGCGCTGCTCGGGCGAGAGGCCGGGCGCCGGCGCTTCTTCGACCACCTTCTGGTGCCGGCGCTGGATCGAGCAGTCGCGCTCGAAGAGATGCACGATGTCGCCGTGGCTGTCGCCGAAGATCTGCGCCTCGATATGGCGGGGCCTGGTCAGATACTTCTCGACCAGCACGCGGTCGTCGCCGAAGGCGTTCTTCGCCTCGCGCTTCGCCGATTCCAGCGCATCGGCAAAACCCTGCGCGTGCTCGACGACCTTCATGCCCTTGCCGCCGCCGCCGGCGGAGGCCTTGATCAGGACCGGATAGCCTATCTTCTCCGCCGCCTGCCGCAGGACTTGCGCCGACTGATCGGCGCCGTGATAGCCGGGCACCAGCGGCACGCCGGCCTTCTCCATCAGCGCCTTGGCCTCGCTCTTCGAGCCCATGGCGCGGATCGCGGCGACCGGCGGGCCGATGAAGATGAAGCCCGCCTTGGCGCAAGCTTCGGCGAAATCGGCATTCTCCGAGAGGAAGCCATAGCCCGGATGAATCGCATCCGCGCCGCTCGCCTCGGCGGCGGCAAGCACGGCGGCCTGGTCGAGGTAGCTCTCCCGCGCCGGCGCCGGGCCAATGCAATGCGCCTCATCCGCCATCAGGACATGCAGCGCACCCCGATCCGCCTCGGAATAGACCGCGACGCTGCGGATTCCCATCCGGTGCAGGGTGCGGATCACCCGGCAGGCGATCTCGCCGCGATTGGCGATCAGGACGGTGTCGATTGGACGCGTCACGGCATCCAGCCCGGCTTGCGCTTCTCCAGGAAGGCGGAGACGCCTTCCTTGCCCTCGGCGCTCGCACG
>DASZYM010000495.1:0-2019 GCA_035545355.1 Dongiaceae bacterium | reverse complement strand
GCCGTGCCGATGATGCCGATGCTGGCGCCGGACAGGAGGAAGATGCGGAGCACCGCGCCGCGCGTGGCGCCCATGGTGCGCATGATCGCGATGTTCCGGCCCTTGTCCTTCACCAGCATGATCTGGCCGGAGATGATGTTGAAGGCCGCGACCACGATGATGAGGGTCAGGATCAGGAACATCACGTTCCGCTCGACCTCGACCGCGGTGAAGAAGTCGCTGTTGGCCTGCTCCCAATCGCCGATCGCATAGGAGACCTGGCCCGCCCTGCAATAGAGGCTGCTTTGCGCGTTGAAATCCGCCGGGCCGCCGAGGGCGGCGCAGATCTTCGGCTTCAGCGCCGCGACATGCTCGATATTGTCGGCCATGACCTCGATATCGGTCACGCCGTCCTTGGCCTTGAAATAGATCTGGGCGGAATCCAGCGGGATGAAGACGATGCCGCTGTCATACTGGGTCATGCCGACGTTGAAGATCGCCACCACGCGATAGGTCTTCACCCGCGGGATCGCCCCCATCAGCGTGGTCTGGGTCTGCGGCGAGATCAGCGTGATCTCCTGTCCCACCCCGGCGCCGATCGACTGGGCGAGGCGCTGGCCGATCACCGCGACGTCGTCATCCGGGTCGAAATCCTTCAGCGCGCCCTCGACGATGTTCTCGGCGATCAGGGTGCGCGCCTCGAGATCCTCCTGCCGGACGCCTTTCACCAGGGCGCCGCTGCCGCTGCCGCGGCTGCCGGTGGCGAAGACCTGGCCCTGGACGGTCGGCGTCACCGAGACGACGCCGGGCACGGCGCGGATCTTCTTGGTCACGTCGTCGAAATTGGTGACGATGCCGGCGTTGCTGGAAATGTCGAGGTGCGAGTTGAAGCCGAGGATCTTGTTCAGGAGCTCGACATGGAAGCCGTTCATCACCGACATGACGACGATCAGCGTGCCGACGCCGAGCGCGATGCCGAGCAGCGAGAAGCCGGCGATGACCGAGACAAATCCTTCCTGGCGGCGTGCGCGCAGATAGCGCATCGCCACCATGCGTTCGAAGGAATTGAAGATCATTTCGCAGCGAACTTCTTCAGCGCGTCTTCCGCGGAGATCTCTTTCTTCTCGCCGGTCTTGCGGTTGGTGAGCTCGACCTTGCCGGCCGCGGCGCCGCGCGGGCCGACCACCACCTGCCAGGGCAGGCCGATCAGGTCCATCTCGGCGAACTTCTCGCCGGCGCGGATGTCGCGGTCGTCGTAGAGCACCTCGACCTTGGCTTGTCTGAGCTTGGCGTAGAGATCGTCGCAAAGCCTGGTGCAGGCGGCGTCGGCGACCTTCAGGTTGATCAGGCCCAGCGCGAAGGGCGCGATGCTTTCCGGCCAGATGATGCCCTTGTCGTCATGGCTGGCCTCGATGACCGCGCCGACCAGGCGCGAGACGCCGATGCCGTAGGAGCCCATATGCAGGGTAACGTTCTGGCCGTCCTGGGTCTGCACCGTGGCCTTCAGCGGGTCGGAATACTTGGTGCCGAAATAGAAGATATGGCCGACCTCGATGCCACGCGCCTCCAGGCGGCGGTCCGGCGCGATGCTTTCGAAGCGTTTGGCATCGTGCTTCTCGTCGGTCGCGGCGTAGTCGGTGGTCCAGGTCTTCACGATCGGCTCGAGATCGCTGTCGAAGTCGATGTCCATCGAGAGCACGTCGCGCTCGACGAAGCTCTTGTCGCAGAAGACCGCGCTCTCGCCGGTATCGGCCAGGATGATGAACTCGTGGGAGAGATCGCCGCCGATGGCGCCGCTATCGGCGGCCATCGGGATCGCCTTCAGCCCCATCCGGGCGAAAGTGCGCAGATAGCTCACGAACATCTTGTTGTAGGCGCGCCGCGCGCCGGCATAGTCCAGGTCGAAGGAATAGGCATCCTTCATCAGGAACTCGCGGCCGCGCATCACGCCGAAGCGGGGCCGCACCTCGTCGCGGAACTTCCACTGGATGTGGTAGAGCAGCTTCGGCACGTCCCGGTAGCTCTTGCAGGACGCGCGGA
>DASZYM010000494.1:0-2006 GCA_035545355.1 Dongiaceae bacterium | reverse complement strand
CCGCTCCAGAGCACCGAGAACAGAGCGGCGCGATGGATGGCGAGCGCATGCAGATCGCCGCGCAAGCTCCTATAGGCGAGATCGAAGATCGGGCGCCCATCCGGCGCGATGGCGCCCTGGAAGCGCGTGATCTTGCGGCCGAGCGCCAGCGCCGCCTCGGCGCCGCCGATTCGTCCCAGCGCCTCGATCCCCGCCGGCTGCAGCAGCAGCCCGGCGCCGACCGGATGCGGCACCAGGAAGCGCTCGATCAGGAACGGCCTATGCCCGGCATCGGCCAGGAACGAGGCCGCGGCCAGCCCCGCCGGCCCGCAGCCGCAGATCGCGATCGAAAGTGATTCCCCCATCGCGACCAGGTTAGCCGATCGACGGCATGCGGTGCAGGTGACATCGCGTGCGCCGGATCGCGCGCCGATCTCCGCAAGTCCGCGGGATCAACCGAGCGAAGGGCTACCGCCCCTCGCGCTTCCAGGCGAGCAGCACGGCGCCCAGGGACAGCAGCAGGGCCGCCCAGGCCGGGATCAGCGGGGACTGGTCGATGCCGGTCACCACGTAATCCTCGTTCTGCTTCAGGCCGAACCAGCCGCGGCCGGAGCGCTCGGATTTCGCCGAGACGCGGCGCAGGGCCGGCCAGCCGGATTGCTCGTAGACCTGCACGCCGCCGCCGGTCGCGTTGATCAGCGGCTTCATCGGCTCGGCCGAGGCGCGCGGGTCGCGGAATTCCAGCGAGTTCAAGGCGCCCGAGGCGGCGAAGGCCTCGCGCGCGCCGTCGCTCACCCGGTAGAGGCCCTGGTCGGGGGCCACGGTCTCGGCGGTCGCCTTGCCGTGGCCGATATCGGTCAGCGGCAGTTTCAGGACGCGGCCGTCGGGCATCGTGGCGTCGACCGTCTTGGGCTGGACGCCGAGGCTGCGGCGCTCGACTTCGAGGCGGCCGTCGATCACGGTGGCGCTCAAGGCCTCTTCCTCGAGCTCCGGCTCCTGCATCAGCCAATGCGCGACGCGGCGGATGAGCTCGGCTTGCGGCCCGCCGCCTTCGAAGCCCTTGGACCAGAGCCAGAGCTGGTCGGAGAAGAGCTCGGCGACCCGGCCCTTGCCGACATGGTCGAGCACCAGCAGCGGCAATCCGTCCGCGCCGGTCATCAGCGTGTTGCCGCCGCGGGTGGTGGCGACGATCTGCCGGAACCAGCGGCCCCAATGCGCCGCCTCGGCGTCGCTCTTGGCGAGATCGGCGGTCACCGGATGACGCTTGCCGACCTCGGTCCGTTGCGGGCGAAAGCCCTCGGTCAGCACGTCGCCGGTCGGTGCCGCCGAGAAGATCTCGCTCAAGGGTGTCTTGTAGAGGCTGAACTGGCCGGCCGAGGAGGGGCCGGCACTCTCCAGCACCGCGCCGCCGTTCTTCACGTAATCGACGATGTGATAGAAATACTCGTCCGGCAGGATCCCGAGATGCTGGAAGCGATCGAAGATGATCAGGTCGAACTGCTTCAACTTGATGTCGAACAGCTCGTCGATCGGGAAGGAGATCAGCGCCAGCTCGTTGATCGGCGTCGCGTCCTGCTTGTTGGGCGGGCGCAGGATGGTGAAGTGGATGAGATCGACCGAGGGGTCGGACTTCAGCAGGTTGCGCCAGACGCGCTCGCCGGGATAGGGCTCGCCGGAGATCAGCAGCACTTTCAGCCGGTCGCGCACGCCGTTGACCGAGAGCACCGCGGTGTTGTTGACCTTGGTGATCTCCTGGGGCCCGTCCTCGGCGGTGATCTCGAACACGTTCTGCCCGCCATGCTCGATCGGGAGCTGGACGGTCTGCTCCTCGCCGACCGGCACGGTCACCGGCGGCAGCGACTGGCCGTCGCGGCGGATGGTGATCATCGCCGTGCCGGTATTGTCGCTGCCGAGATCGTCGACCCGGAACTTCAGCTCGACCGGCTTGCCGACCAGGCCGAAGCTCGGCGCCTCGGTCAGCATCAGGCGGCGGTCGCCCTTCTTCGGGTCGCCGGTCAGCAGCAGAT
>DASZYM010000493.1:0-6486 GCA_035545355.1 Dongiaceae bacterium | reverse complement strand
AAAGGACATGACCAAAAGGGGCAGGGAATGCGGTGCGCGTCGATCCCGTTGTATACTTGGCCCGGCAGAACCTCCTGCATGGGAACCTGGAGATTCCCTCCTGCGTCGTGCCGTTCGGTGCGGGAGGGGACTTCATCTGCTTGGGCGAATACCCTCGCTTCCATCGCGCTGTGCTTCTGGCTCGCGGCAGTCCGCCATTGACTCCCTTCGGCATTTTGTTGACCGCGATGTGCGTCACGCCGTTCTACCGACAGGCGAGTGCTTCATGTTTCCCTCGAGGCGGTCGGACCTGGAGCGGCTTTGCTTCGCAAAGCGCGCCAGCCGCGAGAAATGCGCGATGTCTCTCTATTCTGGGGTCGGGTTGGTGGGCTGGCGGAGGGAGTGGGATTCGAACCCACGATAGGCTTTCACCTATGCACGCTTTCCAAGCGTGTGCCTTAAACCACTCGGCCATCCCTCCGAACGGCACGCAGCGCGCCGTTTCCGCGCCTTTTCGCCGGCTTTGCTCGAACGCCGCCGGCGCGCGGAAGGCCGGAACCTAACCGAGCGTCCCGGACCGCGCAACCACGCATAAGAGGGTGAGTTCGGCAAAGAGAGGTTAGGTATACAATCATTTTGTGCCAAAGTTTATCATTATATTTCAATGGCTTACGGCATTTTCCCTCTGGACTCTCGGCGCGGCGCGCCGTATCGTTCGAGCATGACGACGAAACGGATCATCGGATTGGTGCTGCTGGCCGCGGCCATCATGTTTGGTCTGGCGGATCTCTGGCAGACCTACTTCCCATCCTATGGCAGCGCCGACCTCACGGTGGGCCGGCTCTGGGTGCTGGTCAGCGCGCGCAGCCTCGGCATCGCCGAGGACCTGATCCAGCGTCACCTCTGGTCGCCGATCTGGGATTTCGCGATCTCGCCGATCCTGGTGACGCCGGCCTGGACCTTCTTCGGCGTGCTCGGCGGGATCTTCATCGTCTTCGGCCGCCCGAACGTGGTCGAGCGCTGATCCTCATTCGAGCCGCGCGGCATAATTCTCCCGCACGTTCCGGTTCACATAGGTCG
This sequence comes from Dongiaceae bacterium, assembly GCA_035545355.1. Classification (GTDB taxonomy): domain Bacteria; phylum Pseudomonadota; class Alphaproteobacteria; order Dongiales; family Dongiaceae; genus Dongia. The sequence continues at coordinate 5,427 of DASZYM010000493.1, read as the reverse complement.
CGAGGCCCCGCCCGGCCCGCGCCAATTGCTTCATCTGCTCGACATGGTGCCGGCCGGGCTTGCGCCGATCGTAGAGATAGACGCCGCCATCCTTGAAGCGCAGCACGATCGCTTCGGGGCGAATCTCAAATGCCGCGACGCCCGAATCGCCGCCGCGCGCGGGATAGGGTTCCATCACATCCGACATGATCTTGTGGGCCTCTGCTGCTAAGAGTGCAGCCGTCCCGGGGTTCCGCCAAGGCCATGAACGAGCGCCGCATCCATCAGGTCTTCGAGTTCGGCGTGCTGCTGAAGGGCGTCCATGCGCTGATCGAATGCGTCGGCGGATTGGCGCTGGTGCTGATGCCGCCGGGCTCGATCGCCGCGATGGTCAATGCCTGGACCCAGGACGAGCTGGTCGAAGATCCCCGGGACCTGGTCGCCGCCCATCTGCTGGCCTGGGCGCAGGACCTGTCGCTCGCCACCCAGCATTTCTACGCCTTCTATCTCTTGAGCCACGGCGTGGTGAAGCTGCTGCTGGTCGTCGGCCTCTTGCGCGGCAAGCTCTGGTCCTATCCGGCCTCGCTGGTGGCGATGGCCCTCTTCATCGCCTATCAGCTTTATCGCTTCAGCATCACGCATGGTCTGGGCCTGATCGCCCTGACGGTGTTCGACATCGCGATGATCTGGCTGATCTGGCATGAATGGCGGGTGGTGCGCCGGCATCACCCGTCGCGCCGCCTCAACCCGCCCTGAGCGCCGCTCAGGCGGCGGCCGGTTTCTTCTGGGCCTTGTCCTGGACCGACTGGGTCACCTGATCCTTGATGTCCTTCGCCATCTGCTTCAGCACCGCGTCGCGCTGCGACGGCGGCATGGCGGCCAGGGCTTCCCGCGTCAGGCCATGGGCGGCGAGCCAGGAATCCTCCATGCGCTGGGCCGGCGATTCCTTCATATAGGCGAGGAAATCATCGGCCGCCGAATGCGGCTTGGCCGCGATCGACGAACTGGCCGGCTGCGCCGTGGGCGCCATGATCGCTCCGAAACTCAACCCGCTCATGCCTCTCTCCTGCCTGAAATCCAGGCCGGGAAGGATGCAAGTTCCATGCCCCAAATGGACGGAATGGGGCGGGCGGTATGGGACGGCGAGGAGGGCGGTCAGTCCGCGGTGAACTTGCGCGTGGCGGCGACATGCTCCGCCTTCAGCCGCGCGACGATGGTACGATCGGTGACGATATAGGCGGGCAGGGTCTTGCCGGATCGGCCGCTGCCGATGATCCACCAGCTCAGCGGCCGGCTGCCGGTATAGAGGTCGAGCTGATTGCTGTTGAGCGCACCCGTATCGGCGACGAAGAAATAGCCGTCATGCCGGCGCCCGTTCGGCAGCCGGAGGCCGCGCGCCGCGGGGATGTAGAGCACGGTCCCGGCGGGCAGCGCCCCATCCCGGACCGCGACGGTGCGATAGGCGACCAGGCCGTAGGTTCGCCCGGCGAGCCCGTCGGCATGATCGACGCGCAGGAACCGGCTTTCGCCCAGCGCAAACGCGTCACAGCTCGGGCAATCGTCCGAACAATCGGCCAGGCTGGTCCCGTTCTTGCCGGCGACCATGTAGCGCACGCCCATGACCTGCACCGTGCCTTGCAGCGATGCGGCGCAGAAATCGTCATGGGAAAGCGCGATGCCGAGCGACTGGTCGTCGAGATCGAGCAGCGGCACCGCCGAGCCGGGCCGGGCCACCACAATGCTGTATTCACTGAGCCGGACCGACTGCTTATGCAGCCCGCTCAGTTTTGCCGGCGCCAGCAGGTTGAAGGCTTCGTCCGCCCGGGCCGCCGCGGCAATGCCGAAGAGCGCCATCAGCAGCAGGCCGCAGATCCGCCCGAGCCGCCATGCCGTGCCGGTCGCCCTCCGCCGCATGTCAGGCTCCGGCCGTGGCGCGGGCCGCGCGCGAGGCATGGGTCAGGGTGTAAATGCCGCAGAGCATGATCACTCCAGCACCGCCGATGGTGATGATGTCGGGCAGATCGCCGAACAGGAAAGCCCCGAAAACCGTGCCCCAGATTAGTTGACAATACATGAACGAGGACACGATCGCAGCCGGGGCGTAGCGGAACGCCGCGATCAGCAGCAGGTTCCCCAGGCCGGAAAAGGCCCCGAGCAGGGCCATCAGGCCCAGATCGGCGGCATCCGGCGTCTTCCATTGGCCGATCGCGACCGGCAGGCCGATCAGGAACAGCATGACGAAATAGATCAGCAGCAGCGTGGCGTTGCTCTCGCTCTTGGCGATCCGGCGCAGGACCAGCATGGAGAGGGCGAACAGGGCCGCCGAGCCCAGCATGTAGACCTGGCCGATGCCGATGCCATGGAAATCCGGGCGCAGGATCACGATGACCGCGGCAAAGCCGATCACGACGGCCAGCCATTGCCGCCAGCTCACATGCTCGCCGAGGACCGGCGCGGAGAGCGCCGTGACCGCCAGCGGCGTCAGGAAGGCGATCGAATAGCCCTGGGCCAGCGGGATCGCCGCGAAGGCGAGGAAGCAGAGCATCAGGCTCCCCGCGCCGAGCGCGCAGCGCAGGATCACGATCGAGGGGCGCCGCGGCATCAGCGCCTTCGCGCCCTCCTGCCGGATCAGGACCGGCAGCACCACGAGCAGCGCGAAGACCGCATCGATCACGGCGAGCTCGAACACCGAATAGCGCGTGGAGAGCAGCTTGGTCAGCGCGTCCCCCATCGAGAGCACGAGGAAGGAAACGAAGGCGATCCCGATGCCGAAGACGGTGCGGTCGGCGGTGGCGGTCTGGACGGTGGTCAAGGAATTCCCCGGATGGCGACGGGGGAGAACCTAGCGCCGGGCGGCGGGTTTTGAAACCCGGCGCGCCTGCCTCCCGCCCCGGTCCCGCGCCGGTCCCACCCTGGCCAGCGGAGGGCCCGTCTCGACTATCCCGGCGGCGGTTCCGCCGGTAACGTCGCCCGCATCATGGACGGACCGGCGGTTGACCTCGGCGACCCGGCGGCGGCTTCGCCGGCGATCACGCGCGCCAAGGAACGCTGGATTCTGGCGGCGACCATCATCGCCTCGACCATGACCTTCTCGGACATGACCATCGTCAACGTCGCCCTGCCGGTGCTGCAGCGCGATCTCGGCGCCTCCTTCGCCCAGGTGCAATGGGTCGTGGAGGCCTACACGCTGGTCCTTTCCGCGCTGATCCTGGCCGGCGGCGCCGGTGGCGATCTCTTCGGCCGGCGCCGGGTCTTCAGCATCGGCATGGCGATCTTCGCCGCCGCCTCCGCCGCCTGCGGCCTGGCGCCGACCGCGGGCCTGCTGGTGGCGGCGCGGGCCGCGCAAGGATTGGGCGCCGCCTTGATGATGCCCGGCAGCCTCGCCATCGTCTCCGCCAGCTTCCCCCGCGCCCGGCAAGGCGAGGCGATCGGCATCTGGTCGGCGACCACCGGAATCTCGATGACGGTGGCGCCGGCTTTCGGCGGCTGGCTGATCGACACCTTCTCCTGGCACGCGGCCTTCCTGATCAACCTGCCGCTGGCGGCGATCGCTTTCGCGATCACGCAATGGAAGGTGCCGGAAAGCCGCTCCGGAAGGCCGCGCCGGCTCGATCTCGGCGGCATGCTGCTTGCGACCGTCGGCCTCGGCGCGCTGACCTATGGGTTGATCGCGGCGGGCGAGGGCGGGTTCGGCGATCCGCTGGCTTTCGGCCCCATGCTGCTCGGCGCCTGCGCGCTGGTGCTCTTCGTCTTGCAGGAGAAGCGCGTGCAGGATCCGATGGTGCCGCTCGCTTTCTTCCGCATCCCGCGCTTCGCGGTGATTCAGGCCTTCACCTTCACGCTCTGGGCGGCGTTGCAGGGCACGACCTTCTTCGTGCCCTTCCGCCTGATGCAGGTGCAGGGCTTCAAGCCGACCGAGGCCGGCGTCGCGCTGCTGCCTCTGGTCGTCACCGCTTCCATTCTCGCGCGCTATTTCGGCCGGCTCACCGACCGCATCCAGCCGCGCATCCTGCTGGTCAGCGGCGCGCTGTTCACCGGCACCGGCTTCTTCGCCCTCACCCTGCCGGATTCCGGCACGTCCTATGTCGTGGGATTCCTGCCCGCGCTGCTGCTGATCGGCCTCGGCATGGGCGTGTGCCAGGTCTCGGTCACCGTGGTGGCGCTGAACGCCGCCGGCCCGGCGAATGTCGGCACCTCCTCGGCGATCAACAACATGGTCGCCCGCGCCGGCGGCCTCATCGCCATCGCGGTCTTCGGGCTGGTCCTGGCCCATGGCTATAACGCGGTGCTGCTGCCGCGGCTGGAAGCCGCCGGCATTCCCGAGGCGGCCCAACAGGCGATCGCCCTCCAGCGCGCGAAGCTCGCGGCGACGATCGTGCCGGCCGACCTTTCCGCCGCACAGCAATCCGCTGTCGCCGTCATCATCAAGCAGTCCTTCGTCACCGGCTATCGCTGGGCGATGACCGCAGCCGGCGTGATGGCGCTGGCCAGCGCGCTGATGGCGCTGCGCTACCTGCGCCGGGAGCGAAAGGCTCCATAACAGCATCGGCGGCCGCCGCGCGATTAAGGCCAAGCCTTGGCATGACGGCGTTGGATTGGGCATAGTCTTCGCGAATTTGGGGGAAGGGCGGTCTCGGTGGCCAGCACGGATATTCTGACTGCAATGACGGGTCCGGCGCCCGAAGTGCCGGGTGGCGGATCGCTGCGCGAGCGCGCGGCATCGGTCCTGTCGGCCGCGGTGCCGCCGCCGGTCATGCTGCTGCTGTCGATCCTCTCCATGCAGCTCGGCGCGGCGGTCGCGGTCCAGCTCTTCGCCACGCTCGGCGCGAGCGGTGTGGTGTTCTTCCGGCTCGCTTTCTCCGCCCTCTTCCTGGCGATCGCCGCACGGCCGACCTTGCGCACGATCCGCGCCTCGCAGGCGCGCGCCATCATTGTGCTGGGCTTCGCCATCGCGCTGATGAACGTGCCGTTCTATCTCGCGATCGCGCGCATCCCGCTCGGGGTCGCCTCGGCGATCCAGTTCATCGGTCCGCTGATCGTCGGCCTTGCGACCTCGCGGCGGCCGCGCGACGTCCTCTGGCTGGCGATGGCGGCCGGCGGCATCGCGATCCTGAGCGGCGATATCGGCCGGGCGCTGGATTCGATCGGCATGATCTGGGCCCTGCTGGCGGCGGCCGGCTGGGCCGCCTTCATCCTCGCCAGCAAATGGGTCGGCCGCGTCGCGGCGGGCGGCAGCGGCTTCGCGCTCAGCCTCGCCGCCAGCGCGCTCTTCGCCTTTCCCGCTTACGCCGTCGATCCCGATTTCGGGCATGTCGATTGGCTGTCCATCGCCGGCGCCGCGGTGGTCGCCTTGCTTTCGACCGCCTTGCCGCTCTCGCTCGAATTCGCGGCGCTGAAGCGCCTGCCGGCACGCGCCTACAGCGTGCTGGTGACGCTGGAGCCGGTGAC
>DASZYM010000492.1:0-8112 GCA_035545355.1 Dongiaceae bacterium | reverse complement strand
TATCGTGGTCACCACGCCGGAATCGCTCTACGTGCTGCTCGGCTCGGAATCCGGCCGGCAGATGCTGAAGACCACGAAGACGGTGATCGTGGACGAGATCCACGCCATGGCCGCGAACAAGCGCGGCGTGCACCTGGCGCTCTCATTGGAGCGATTGGCGGCATTGTGCGGCGACGGGCTGCTGCGCATCGGTCTCTCGGCGACGCAGAATCCGATCGAGCTGGTGAAGAAGCTGCTGGTGGGAACCGGCGGCGGGGCCGAACCCAAGGCGAAGATCGTCGATACCGGCCATCAGCGCAGACGCGACCTCACCATCGAAGTGCCGGGCTCGCCTTTGGAAGCCGTGATGTCGCACGAAGTCTGGGTGCAGGTCTATGACCAGCTCCAGCGCCTGGTCGAGGCGCATCGCACCACCCTCATCTTCGTCAACACGCGGCGCATGGCCGAGCGCGTGGCGCGCGCTTTGTCCGAGCGCCTGGGCGAAGCCGCGGTCACCGCGCATCACGGCAGCATGGCCAAGGAGCACCGCCTCGCCGCCGAGCAGAAGCTGAAGCACGGCCAATTGCAGGCACTGGTCGCGACCGCGTCGCTGGAGCTCGGCATCGATATCGGCGATGTCGATCTGGTCTGCCAGTTGGGTTCGCCGCGTTCGATCGCCGCCTTCCTGCAGCGGGTCGGCCGCTCCGGCCACGCGGTCGGCGGCTTGCCCAAAGGCCGCCTCTTCCCGCTTTCCCGCGACGAGCTGGTGGAATGCGCCGCCCTGCTCGACAGCGTGCGGCGCGGCGAGCTGGACCGGCTCTCGGTCCCCGAGCAGCCGATGGATGTGCTGGCCCAGCAGATCGTCGCCGAGGTCGCGGCCCAGGATTGGGAGGAGGAGGCGCTCTATGATCGCTTCCGCCGGGCCTGGCCCTATCGCGACCTGGCGCGCGACGCCTTCGCCGCCATCCTGAAGATGCTGTCAGAGGGCTTCGCCACGCGGCGCGGCCGGCGCGGGTCGCTGCTGCATTGGGATACGGTCAACCACATGCTGCGAGGACGCCGCGGGGCGCGGATGACCGCGCTGACCTCCGGCGGCACCATTCCCGACAATGCCGACTACCAGGTTCTGCTCGAGCCCGAGAACCAGATGATCGGCACGGTGAACGAGGACTTCGCCGTCGAGAGCCTCGGCGGCGACGTGTTCCAGCTCGGCAACAGCTCCTATCGCATCATCCGCGTCGAGCGCGGCACGGTGCGGGTCGAGGATGCGCACGGCCAGGCGCCGACCATCCCGTTCTGGCTGGGCGAAGCGCCGGCGCGCAGCGATGCGCTCTCCGATTCCGTCTCGCGCCTGCGCGACGCGGTGGCGAAACGGCTGAAGCAGGATCCGAAGGGCGACGCGACCCTGGCCTGGCTGGTCGAGGAGGTCGGTGCCGCGACACCGGCCGCCGAGCAGATCCTCGACTACCTCGCCGCGGCCGCGGCGGCCTTGGGCACATTGCCGACCAAGAGCGCCATCGTGTTCGAGCGCTTCTTCGACGAGGCAGGCGGGATGCAGCTCGTGATCCATTCGCCTTATGGCGGGCGGATCAACCGCGCCTGGGGCCTCGCCTTGCGCAAGCGCTTCTGCCGCAAGTTCAACTTCGAGCTCCAGGCGGCGGCGACCGAGGACAACATCATCCTCTCGCTCACCACCGCGCACAGCTTCGACCTGAAAGAGGTCGCGCACTATCTGCATTCCAACAGCGTGCGGCAGGTCCTGATCCAGGCTTTGCTCGACGCGCCGATGTTCAACACCCGCTGGCGCTGGGTCGCCGGCATCGCGCTGGCGCTGCCGCGCATGCAGGGCGGCAAGAAGGTGCCGCCGCAATTCATGCGCATGCAGGCCGAGGACCTGATCGCCGCCTGCTTCCCCGACCAGATCGCCTGCGCGGAGAACCTGGCCGGCGAGCGCGAGATCCCCGACCATCCGCTCTGCAACCAGGCGATCGGCGACTGCCTGCACGAGGCGATGGATATCGACGGCCTCGAACGCCTGCTGAAGGGCATCGAGAGCCACGAGATCCGCGTCGTCGCCTGCGATCTGACCCAGCCTTCGCCGCTGGCTTTGGAAGTGCTGACCGCCCGGCCCTATGCCTATCTCGACGACGCGCCGCTGGAAGAGCGCCGCACGCAAGCGGTGATGGCGCGGCGCTGGCTCGATGCCGAGAGCGCCGCCGATCTCGGCCGGCTCGACACCGAGGCGATCGACCGGGTGCGCGAGGAAGCCTGGCCCGATGTCGGCAATGCCGAGGAGCTGCACGATGCGCTGCTCTGGCTCGGCTGCGCGACCGAAGCGGAGGTCGCCGCTTCGGCGCCCTGGGCCGGCTGGCTGCAGGCGCTCGCCGCCGATCGGCGCACGACACTGATGGATACCGGCACGGCGAAATTCTGGGTCACCGCCGAACGCCTCAACCAGTTCCGGCTGATCTGGCCCGATGCCAGGCTCCAGCCGACGATCGCCGGATCGGAAGCCGAATCGCAGACCCGCGAAGAGGCTCTGGTCGAAATCCTGCGCGGCCGCCTCGAAGGCCTGGGGCCGGTGACGGCGACGACCCTGGCGATGTCGCTGGGTCTGGAAGCCGCCGAGATCGCGGCGGCCTTGGCCGCGCTGGAGATCGAAGGCTTCGCGATGCGCGGCCGCTTCACCGCAAGTGGCAAGCCGGGCGGCGGCAATGACGAGGAATGGTGCGACCGGCGGCTGCTGGCGCGCATCCACCACTACACGATCCGGCGTCTGCGCGCCGAGATCGAGCCGGTGGCGGCGCGGGATTTCCTGCGCTTCCTGTTCGCCTGGCAGCATGTGACCGAGGACACGCGGCTCGAAGGCCCCGACTCCCTCACCGTCGCCACCGCCACTTTGGAAGGTTTCGAAGCGCCGGCCGGAGCCTGGGAGACCGAGATCCTGCCCCTGCGCATCAAGGCCTATGAACCGAGCTGGCTGGACGAGCAATGCCTCGCCGGGCGCATCGCCTGGGCGCGCCTCACGCCGTCCGCCAGCGGCAACGGCCCCGTGCGCACGACTCCGATCGCATTGATGGAGCGCCGGCGCGCGGTTAATTGGATGACATTGGCCGGTTCCGAGGATGCGCCGCAGCCGAGTGCCCGGGCGCAGACCGTGCTCGACGTACTGAAGACCCACGGCGCCTTGTTCTTCGATGAGCTGACCGAGATGAGCGGCCTGCTGCGCCCGCAGGTCGAGGAGGCCCTGGGTGAATTGGTGTCGCTCGGCCTGGTCAATTCCGACAGTTTCGGCGGCTTGCGCGCGCTCCTGGTCCCGGCGGAGAAACGCAAGCCCTTCGCCGGTGCGAAACGGCGCGGCCGCGTGCTGCCCTTCGACATGGAGAATGGCGGGCGTTGGGCGCTGATGCGGCGGCCGGCCGCCGACAGCATCGATGCGCAAACGAGGGCCGCCGCGATCGAGCACATGGCGCGCACCTTGCTGCGCCGCTACGGCGTGGTGTTCTGGCGGATGCTCGGCCGCGAGGCCGCATGGCTGCCGTCCTGGCGCGAGCTGCTGCGGGTCTATCGCCGGATGGAAGCGCGCGGCGAGATCCGCGGCGGCCGTTTCGTCGCCGGCTTCTCCGGCGAGCAATACGCCCTGCCCGACGCGATCGGCCTGATGCGCGAGATGCGGCGCAAGCCGGCGAGCGAGGAATGGGTCTCGCTGTCGGGCGCCGATCCCTTGAACCTCGCCGGCATCCTGACGCCGGGCGCCAAGGTCGCCGCCTTGACCGGCAACCGCATCGTCTTCAAGGACGGATTGCCGATCGCCGCGCTTGCCGGCGGCAAGGTCGAGTTCCTCTCCGAGATCGATCCCGGCTTGCAATGGGAAGCGAAGAAGAAGCTGCTGCGCTCCGCGGCGCCGCGATCGCTGGCCAAGCTCGGCTGAGCCGGATCAGGATTCCAGGACCGCCCGCACCTTGGCCGCCAGCTCGTCATAGGCGAAGGGCTTGGAGATGAGCTGCGTGCCCGGATCGAGCCGGTTGTCCGGCGCCAGCGCGTCGCGCGAATAGCCGGTCGTGAACAGCACCTTGAGGCCGGGCTGGCGGCGTTGCGCTTCGTCGGCGAGCTGGCGGCCGTTCATGCCGCCCGGCATCACCACGTCGGTGAACAGCAGATCGAAGACGCCGGAATCCAGTCGCTGCAGCGCCTCGGCGGCATGAGCGGCCTGCACGACGTCGTAGCCGAGCTCCTTCAGGATATCGACCGAGTATTCGCGCAGCGCGTCGTCGTCCTCGACCACCAGGATGCGTTCATGGCCGCTCGCCGGATCCGCCGCCGATGCGGTCTCCGCGGCGCAGGCTGCGGTGCCGCGGCTGCTGCGCTTCAGGTAGATCCGGACCGTCGTGCCGCGGCCGAGCGCGCTCTCGATCTTCACATGCCCCGCGGATTGACGCACGAAACCGTAGACCTGGCTCAGGCCGAGTCCGGTGCCCTTGCCGACATCCTTGGTGGTGAAGAACGGCTCGAAGGCGCGTTCGCGCGTGCGCTCGTCCATGCCGCCGCCGGTATCGGTGACGGCGATCATCACATGTTGCCCGGGTTCCAGGTCGGCGAGGCCAGCGATATCCGGCCCCGCGAGGTCGACATTGGCGGTCGTGATCGTGACCTTGCCGCCTTCGGGCATCGCATCCCGCGCGTTCACCGTCAGGTTGACCAGTGCGTTCTCGAGCTGGTTGGCATCGGCTTCGATCTGCCACAGGTCCTCGGCAAGGAGCGTCTCGAGCGCCACCGTCTCGCCGAGCGTGCGCCGGAGCAGCTCGACGATGCCGGCCACCAGCGCATTGGCATCGACCACTTCCGGCGAAAGCGGCTGCTGGCGCGAGAAGGCGAGCAGCCGGTTGGTCAGCATGGTGGCGCGCCGCACGCCTTCGAGCGCCATGTCGCGGGCGCGCTCGATCCGCGCGGTGGCCGGAGACGGCGGCAGCTTCGGGAGCTGCCGCCGGATCATGTCGAGCCCGCCGGTCACGATGGTCAGCAGGTTGTTGAAGTCATGCGCGACGCCGCCGGTCAGCCGTCCGATCGCCTCCATCTTCAGGGCCTGGCGCAGCGCCTCCTCGGCGGCGCGGAGCTCGGCGGTGCGTTCATCGACCCGCGCCTCCAAGGTGGCGTTCAACGCCTGCAGCTTGGCTTCGGCCTCGCTGCGCTCGATCACCTGCCGGGTGCGCTCGGCGACCTCCTGCATGAAGCTGATCTCGTCGGCGGTCCAGCGCCGCGGCGGCGTGTTGTTGAGATAGACGATGGTCCGCAGCCGCCCCGCGCGCAGGAAGGGCACGACCAGGATCGCGCGGGTATCGACCTTGGCCGCCGTCTCGCGGGTCCAGCTCTCGTCGCTCAACGGGTCGCGGAACAGGTCCTCGACCACGACCGTCTCGCCCGAGTTGAGCCGGTCGACGATCTTGGCGCCGAACGCCTTGGCCGGATAGCGGCCGACGAGCGGCATCGTCCGCCCGTCGGTCCAGCAGATCGTATAGTCGAACACGTCCTCGTCCGGATCGAGATGGCCGTAGCCGACCCGGTTGACGGCGAAGTGCCGGCCCATCAGCGCGCTGACCCGGCGCAGCGCCTCCTCGGTGCTGCCGCTGCGCAAAGCGTCGCTCAGCTCCAGCATGAAGGCATGGCGCGCCTCGGCGGCCTTGCGCGCGGTGATGTCGATGGCGGTCCCGATCACCCGTACGCATCGGCCCTGCGCGTCGAAGATCCCGCGCCCCTTGGCGGCGACCCAGCGGACGACGCCGTCCTCCTTGCCGATGGTCCGGTATTCGACGTCGTAGAGCGCGCGCCGCTCGGGATCGACCGCCGCGGCGAAGGCCGCCAGGATCGCATCCCGATCCTCGGGATGCAGGCCGGCATCGAAATCCTGCATCGAGACCGGGACATGGGGCGAGATGCCGAACATCGCCTTCACCCGCGGCGGCCAGAACAGCCGGTCCGCGATCGGGTCGACATCCCAGAAGCCGATCTCGGCAGCGTCGGTCGCCAGGCGCAGCCGTTCCTCATGGTGCCGCAGCGCCTCGATTTCGCCGAAAATCGGACCGTCCTCGGTCACCGACATCGTCCCCTCGACCAACCCGGAACGACCTTAGCCCGTTCGCCGGCCCCGCGAAAGCGAGCCGGCTATTCCTCGGGCTCGGTGGTGAATTGCAGGGGATAGCCCTTGCTCTGCGCCATGTCGGTGGCGCGGCTCGCCTTGGTCTCGGCGATGTCCTTGGTGAAGACGGCGACCACGCAGAGCCCCTTGCGGTGGGCGGTGATCATCACGCGATAGGCCTGCTCCTCGGTCATGCGGAACTCGGCCTTCAAGACCAGCACGACGAATTCCCGCGGCGTATAGTCGTCGTTCAGCAGAAGCACCTTGTAGAGCTTCGGCTTCTCGGTTTTCGGGATGACCTTGGTCTTGGGCTTGAGATCGAGATCGTCCATGGCGACGCCTTCCGATCATGATCCGGCAGATCGAGTGTGCGCCCCCGGGCCGAGCGCCTTCCAGCAATTTGTAGCCTGTCACGACATTATCAAGGCGCCGCAAGCGGCTGGCGCCTCCCACCCGCTCGTGCTTTGCTTTTCCGGCGGGCCCGGATAAGACTCCGAAAATCAACACAGCGGAATGGGGAGAAAGATGGCGGAACGGATCGGTGTCGCGGTCGTCGGTTGCGGCTTCTTCGCGCAGAACCACCTCAACGCCTGGCGCGACCTGAAGCGCGAAGGCGTGGAGCTCGTCGCGGTCTGCGACATCGACAAGAGCAAGGCCGAGGCGGCGGCGAAGAATTTCAACGTGCCGAAGGCCTATACCGATCTCGACGAGATGCTGGCCAAGGAGAAGATCGGCCTGATCGACATCGTGACGCGGGTCGAGACCCATAAGGAACAGGTGCTGAAGACCGTCGCCAAGGGCATCCCGACCATCGTGCAGAAGCCGTTCGGCTTCGACCTCGGCGATTGCCGGACCATGACCTTGGCCGCCAAGAAAGCCGGCGTCCCGCTCGCGGTGCATGAGAACTTCCGCTACCAATCGCCGCTGCGCCGGATCACCGAATTGCTGCGCCAGGGCGCGATCGGCGAGCCCTCCTGGGGCCGCGTGAGCTTCCGCACCGATTACGACATCTACAAGGGCCAGCCCTATCTCGCGAACGAGACCCGCTTCGTCATCAACGATCTCGGCGTCCATGTCTGCGACGTCGCCCGCGCCTATCTGGGCGAGGTCGAGCACCTGACCGCGGAGACCCAGCGCCGCAACCCCAAGGCCAAGGGCGAAGACACCGCGACCATGATGATGAAGCACAAGAACGGCGCGGTCTCGATGGTGGAATGCACTTATGGCGCCCATCTGGTGCCGGACATCTTCCCGCAGACCCTGATCGAGCTCGAAGGACCGAAGGGCTCGATCATCCTGCACGCCAATTACGATCTCGAGATCGCCATCGAGGGCAAGGTCACCAAGGAGCATCCGGAATCCGACGTGCTGCCCTGGGCAGGGAAGCCGTGGCACGTGGTGCAGGAGAGCGTGGTCGCGACCTGCGAGCACATCCTCAAGGCGTTCCGCGCCGGCAAGCCGGCCGACGTCTCGGCCGAGGACAATTTCAAGACCTTCGCCTGCTGCGAAGCGGCCTATGCCTCGGCGGAAAGCGGCAAGGCCGTGAAGCCCGAAACACTCTAGCCCCGGGGCAGAAATCCGCGCGATTTCGCGATTCCGGTTGTATTGGAACGAAAGATGAACTATAGTCTCTGGAAGCTCGCGAGGGTCCCGAAGGCGAGCGCCACTTTCCGAACCTTGACCGGGCCTTGACGCCACGAAGAAAACCGGTCGAGCCCCGCTGGAGAGGAAAAGCCGTTCAATATCACGGGCTTAGCCCACCTTGACGACCTCGTGAAACGGCCGAAGGCCGTAAAGGGAATGCGTTAGACGATCCCCGCCGACTGCCGCGCGACCGCGGGCCGTTCATTCTGCTTCGCCTTGCGGTAGCCGGACCAGCGATAGAGGCCGATCGGATCGATGGCGCCGCCGGAGCGGTGCCGCGCCATGCCGAGGACCGGCGCGACATCGGTGTTGAAGGCGGCCTTCAGCGTGTCGAGCGCCATCACGGCATCGTTCTC
>DASZYM010000491.1:0-12280 GCA_035545355.1 Dongiaceae bacterium | reverse complement strand
GAACTCCACGCCGCCGCCCGGCGGACAGCCGAGGCTCGGGCCTTGCCATTTGCCGAGCAGCCAGTTGTCGGGCTCCGGCGGCGGAGGCGTCACCGCCGCCATCTGCACCGGCGGCGTAGCCGCGGGGGCCGCGGGCGCCGGGACCGGTGAAGCGGTTGCTGCCGGAACGGGCGCAGGCGCGGCTGCAGGTGCCGCGGCAGGCGTCGCAGTCGCAGGTGCGGGTTCCGGCGCGGGTGTCGGCGCCGGAGATGCGGCCGATATTGCGGTCGTCGCCGGCGCCGCAGCCGGTGCCGTCTCGGTGGACGCGGTTTCAGTCGGCGCGGCGGCTGGCGCGGCCGGCTCCTGCTTGGGCGCCGGCGCGAGCTGCAGCGGCTCGGTTTGGGTCTGCAGTGCCTGCGTGGCCGGCGAGGCGGGCATGCTCGACGTTGCCGGCGTGCTCGCGGGCGCAGGGGTTTCGATCGTGGCGGTGCTCTCGGCACCGGCCGTGCTGTCGGCGGGGGTGGTCTTGGGCAGCGGCGCCGGCGCATTCGCTTCGCTCGCCGCTGCGGCCTTTTCCGGTTTCGCCGGCTTGGCGGGCTTGGCCGGGGTCGAGATGATCTTCGTCTTGCCGCCGCCCTTCATCGTTTCTGACTCGGGCTGCGTCGGCGTCGATTTCGGCAATCCGGTCGAGGTCGCATCGCCGGTCGGCGCACTCGGCGTCATCGGCACCAGCGCCGGTTCGGTCGAGGGCGCGGTTTCGGCGGAAGGCGCCGCCTCGGCGGATTGCTCGCCGCTCGGCGCGGACGCACTCGTATCGGAAGTCGAGGGCGCGGGTGTCGCGGCGGGTGCCGTCGCAGTGCCGGTCGTATCCGGCGCAGTCGTCTCCGAACTCGACGGGTTCGACGGGGCGGTCGCATCGGGCGCCGGCGTCTCCGGCGTCACCGCCGGCGGAACGTCGGTCTGGCCCGCATTGCCGGTGCTGACGCCGGAAGGCGGGGGGCCCGCCGATTCGGGAATCGGGTTCACCGGCACCGGCGCTTGACCGAGGCCCTGCAGCTCATCCGGCTGGTTGAGTCCCTTGAGCCGGTTCATCTGGTTGCCGGTCGGCGGGAGCTTGACCGCCTTCGGCGGCGCCGTCTCCGATGGAAAGGCGGGCGCCGAAGCATTCGCCGTCGCTGCCGGCGCGGTCGGCACTTCCGGTTGCGCGGTGAGCGCCTTCAAGCGGCGGGCGGCCTCGTCATCGCCGGCATCGGCGGCGCGCTGCAGCCAGGTCTTGGCCTGATCGAGATCGAGCGGCACGCCGTGACCATTGGCGTAGAGCGTGCCCAGGTTGCGCATCGCCAGGGTGAAATTCTGCCTGGCCGCCTTCTCGTACCAATAGGCGGCCTTGACCTGGTCCTGGTTGACGCCGAGACCGTGGTCGTAGAGAGCGCCGAGCGCGTTCTGTGCCTCCGCGTCGCCCTGCTGTGCCAGCGTCTGCCATTCCTGATAGGCCGTGCGGAAGTCGCCGGCCTGATAGGCGGCGACACCGGCCTGGTAATCGGCACGGGCGGACCCCGAATCGAGCAGCGCGGTAACGATTGCGGTTGACAGAAATACCAGTGCGCACACCAGCTTGCGCGACTTGCTCCCCGATCTCATAAGACTTCCCTGGCGACTTCTTCTAGAATCCACGTCGATTTTTTACCACCGGGCGACCATGCGCAAAGCGATTTTCGCATTTGTTTTGGGACTTTGCACGCTGGTTGCAGCCCTTTCCGGCGCGCCGCGCGGCGCCTTGGCGGACGGCGTCAAGCCGGCCCGGCTGGTGGTCGATGCCGAGACCGGAAAGGTTCTTGTCGCCGACCGCGCGAATCTCCCCTGGTACCCGGCTTCCCTCACCAAATTGATGACCGCCTATATCACCTTTTCGGAGATCGCGGCGGGTCGTTTGAACCTGACGGATACGGTGACGGTTTCGGCCACGGCGGCGGCGCAACCGCCGACCAAGTTCGGCTTCCGGACCGGGCAGAAGATCACGGTGCAGCAGGCGCTGACCGCTATGCTGGTCGCCTCGGCCAACGACGCCGCCTATGCGCTGGCCGAGCGGATCGGCGGCAATGCCACGGACTTCGTCGCCCATATGAACGCGACGGCGCAGAATCTCGGCATGATCGGCACGCATTTCGAAAATCCGAACGGCTTGCCGGACAATGCGCAGGTCACCACCGCGCGCGACCTGGCGGTGCTCGCCTTGGCGCTGATCCACACCTTCCCGGACCGCTATCCGATGTTCAGCCTGCGCCAGGCGACGATCGGCGGGCGGACCCTGCCGACGGTCAACGGCCTGCTGGTCACCTATCCCGGCGCCGACGGCATGAAGACCGGCTTCACCTGCGGCTCGGGCTACAACATCGTCGGCTCGGCGGTCCGGAGCGGTCAGCGCCTGATCGCCGTCGTGCTCGGTGCCCGCGATCTCGGCCAGCGCGCGAGCCTGGTGCGGGCGCTGCTCGACAGCGGGTTCAAGGGCGGCGAGACGGTGCCGAACACGATCCTGAACATCGCCATGGTGCCGGCGGGCCTCGACAACGGCGCGCCGCCGACCGTGCTCAAAGGCAGCGAGTGCGAGAGTTCCGACACGATCGACGCGGAGAGCGCCGAATCATCGGCGCCGGCGCGGCTGCCCGGCTGGGGCATCATCTTCGGCTCCTATGCCGATCCCGGCATCGCGCGGCAGGCGATCGGCGCCTCCCAGCTCAAGCTGAAAGGCGGCGTCAAGGGCGGGCGGCCCGCGGTGGTCCGGCGGCAGTATGAAGGGTCCACGCGCTATGCGGCGCTGCTGGTGGGGCTGAGCTCGAACGATGCGGGCGAGGCCTGCCGCATGCTCTGGCATCGCGCGCAGTATTGCCTCGCGCTCAATCCCACCGTGCTGAACGATCCGCGCGCGCTCTGGCGCTGATCGCGGCGGCGCTGCGCCCATGCGCTGGACCGCACCGCTCATCGCGCTGGCGCTGCTGCTCGGGGCTTGCGCTACGCCGACGCCGCCCAAGCCCGCCATGGCGCCGCTCGGCGTCAACGGCGATTTCGGCTATTCGGAGCGCGACCTCGGCAGCGATGCCGAGGGCCATGCCAAGATCGAGGTCAGCTATCGCGGCGAGACGGTGAAGGTCGATCCGCGGAATCCGCGCGACGACTTCCGCAACAAGGTCGAGCTCGACAAGGCCTATGACCTGGCGCTGTGGCGCGCGGCCGAGATCGCGAGCACGCGGCACAAGGCGGGGCTGAAGGTCGAGAGCGACACCAAGAACAGCGACGTCGAGGTCCGGCACCGCACCTACTACCGGCCAGACCCGTTCTACGATCCGTTCTTCGATCCCTATGACGATCCGTTCTGGCCGCCGTTCCACCGGCTGAACGGGCCGGATTTCGGCCCCATGTACCGCTTCGAGGACATCCCGACCGCCACCAGCCGCGCCGAGGCGAAGCTGACCGTCACGCTCTACGATGCGTTCGATGCGAAGGTGGACGGGATGCTGGCGACGGATGCAACGCTCACGCAGATGAAAGCCAAGCGCGGCGGGGAGATGTATTAGGCGCGGTGTTGCGGTGCGGGTGTGGCGCTATTGCTGGCTGTCGTCGGAGGAATCGCCGCCATTATCCGACGTGCCGCTCTTGCCGTTCTTGTCCTGCTTCGGCTTGGGGGCGACGGCGAGGAGCTCGATTTCGGCGGCCTTGATCTGGTCGCCGGTCATGTCGGACTTGATGCTGTCGTACACGTCCTCGGCGCGCTTCTTGTCCGGCGACGATTTCGCATTGTCCTTGGCCTGCGAGGCCCAGACATAGGCCTCGATCAGGTTCTTCGGGATCACCTTGCCGCGCCAGTAGAGCTGGCCCATCAGGATCTGGGCGGGGACGTATTTCTGCTCCGCGGCCTTGAGCACCAGGTCGGAGCCCTTGTCGGGATCGGCGCCGACATGGTCGCCGTTGATCAGCTTGTTGCCGAGCGTGTATTGCGCCTCCGGCAGGCCCTGGTCGGCGGCCTTCTGGTACCATTGCAGCGCGGTCTCCTCGTTCTCGTCGACGCCTTCGCCGTTTTCGTACATCTGGGCGAGATAGAATTGCGACTTGGCGTGGCCGCCTTGCGCGGCGGCGGTGTACCAGCGCGCCGCCTGCTTGCGGTCGCGATCGACGCCGTTGCCGTCGTAGTAGAGATTGGCGAGATCGTATTGCGCGGTGACGAAGCCGAGCTGCGCCGCCTTCTCGTACAAGGCGGCGGCCTTCTTCATGCTGCGCGGGATGCCGAGGCCGAACTGGTAGAGCACCCCGATATTGGTCATCGCATCGGGATCGCCCTGGTCGGCCCGGGGCTGCCAGATCTTCAGCGCGCCGGCATAGTCGCCGTTGTTGAAGGCGGTCGAGGCCGCGTCGGCCGCATCTTCGTCATCGTCCTGCGCGAGGCACGGCATCGCCATGGCGGAGGCGAGGCCCATGGCAAGCACAACGGCGAAGATCAACCGCATGACGATTCCTTCAGCTTTTGGACAGGTCTTCGCGCAGCAGATAGGTCCGCCCCGCGATCGGGGTGAAATCATCGACACTGAGGCAGCAATCCACATGAACGCCGTCTTCAGATAGCGGAAACAAGGCCCATTCGAAACTGTATTTTTGCACCTTGTCCCAGTCGACCAGGGAGAGCCCGTAGACCGGCGCGCGGCTCCGCCAGACCCGTTCGTAGAGCCGGCGGTTGACCGCGATCACCCGCGGCTCCCAGCCGGATTCGTCGAGCCATATGCCGCTGAAATCCTCCTCGGAGAACCGCGCCACCTCGGTGCCGACCAGGCGGTAATGGACGCGGAACGGGTCGGTGTGGATATCGACCAGCGAGAGGTACGGCAACCAATCCTTGAACAGCACCGGATCGATGTCGCGCCGCCGGGGAAAGGTGCGGTCGCCGGCCGCTGCGCGCCAGGTTTCCTCCACGCCGCGGATCATGGCGGATGTGATCTGCGCTTTTTCGACGAAGCAGACCAGACCCTCCAGCCATTCCGGCTCGGCCATGCACGCCCCAAACCTTCAGCCGTCCCCAAAAGTGACAGGAATTATTGGCTAAGTTGCGCGAGGATGACCAATGGTATTTGATCGTCGGGCGCAAATATGCGTGCCGTTTCCGTTGGAGAACGATGACCCGTCCGCCGGCGCCTGAACCAGAGAAGCCGAGTCGCATCGGGCCGGGCGGACGGCTGCGCAACTATTTCCTGGCCGGCATCCTGGCGACCGCGCCGATCTGCCTGACGATCTACATTGCCTGGATCTTCACCACCTGGGTCGATGACGCGGTCTTCGCCCTGGTGCCGCCGAAATACAATCCGGACACCTATCTGCCGATCCGCGTGCCGGGCATCGGCCTGATCATCGCGCTGATCGGCATCACCTTCATCGGCGCGGTGACGACCGGCCTGCTGGGGCGGATGATGCGGCAGACGGCGGAGGCGGTGCTGAACCGCCTGCCGATCATCCGCAGCGTTTACAGCGTGATCAAGCAGGTGACCGAGACGGTGCTGGCCAACCGCTCGGAGGCGTTCCGCGAATGCGCGCTGATCGAATATCCGCGCAAGGGAAGCTGGAGCGTCGGCTTCATCACCGGCTCGACCTATTCGAAGTTCAACGAGATGACCGGCGAGGAGATGGTCAACGTCTTCGTGCCGACGACGCCGAACCCGACCTCCGGTTTCCTGATGTTCATCCCGCGGCGCGAGGTGCATGTCCTCGAGATGTCGGTGGAGGAAGGGCTGAAGCTGGTGATCTCGCTGGGCCTGGTCCTGCCGCCTCCGCCACCGCCGGCGGAGATCGAAGCTCAGCCGGAGCGCAACGTCCTCACCACCGCGTCGCGCTCGAACAGATAGAGCAGGATCCGGAGCGCGCGGCCGCGCTCGCCGACCAGCTCGGGATCCTGTTCCAGCGCCAGCTTCGCATCGTCGCGGGCGACCGGGATCAGGTCACCGTGAATGGCGAGATCGGCCAGCCGGAACTCGGGCATGCCGCTCTGCCGCGTGCCCAGAACCTCGCCGCCGCCGCGCAGGCGCAAGTCCTCTTCGGCGATGCGGAAGCCGTCATCGGTGTCGCGCATGATCTGCAGCCGCGCCTTCGCGGTCTCGCTCAGCGGCGGGGCATAGAGCAAGAGGCAGCTCGATTTCGCCTTGCCCCTTCCCACCCGGCCGCGGAGCTGATGGAGCTGCGCCAGGCCGAAGCGTTCGGCGTGCTCGATCACCATGATCGAAGCCTCGGGCACGTCGACGCCGACCTCGACCACGGTGGTGGCGACCAGGATGTCGAGCCGGCCGGCGGCGAAGTCGGTCATGGTCTTGTCGCGCTCGGCGGCCTTCTGCCGGCCATGGGCGAGGCCGACGCGATCGCCGAATATCTCCGAGAGCATGGCATGGCGCTCGGTCGCGGCGGCGAAATCGCTTTCGTCGGTCTCCTCGACCAGCGGGCAGATCCAGTAGATGCGCGCCTTCTGTGCGATGGCGCGCTTCAAGGCCGGGATCACCTCGTCCAGGCGCTCGACCGGCAATACGCGGGTGTCGATCGGCTGGCGGCCGGCGGGCTTCTCGGTCAGGCGCGAGACCTCGATGTCGCCATAGGCGGTCAGCATCAGGGTGCGCGGGATCGGCGTCGCGGTCATCACCAGGAGATCGACGCCCTTGCCTTTCTCGGCAAGCGCGATGCGCTGCTGCACGCCGAAGCGGTGCTGCTCGTCCACCACGGCCAGGCGCAGATCGGCGAAGGCGATGTCCTCCTGGACCAGCGCGTGGGTGCCGACGACCAGCTTCAGCCGGCCGCTGGCGAGATCGGCGAGAATCGCGTCGCGGTTCTTGCCCTTTTCACGGCCGGTCAGCAGGCCGACATTCAAGCCCGCGGCGGCGGCGAGATGGCGGAGCGTCGCCACATGCTGGCGCGCGAGGATGTCGGTCGGCGCCAGCAACGCGGCCTGGCCGCCGGCCTCGACGGCGACCAGCATCGCCATGAAGGCGACCACGGTCTTGCCGGCGCCGACATCGCCCTGCAGCAGCCGCAGCATGCGATGGGTGCCGGCCATGTCGCCCTCGATCTCCGCGACCGCCATCTGCTGCGCGCCGGTGAGCTTGTAGGGGAGGGCGTTCTCGACCTTCTTGCGCAAGGCGCCGTTGCCGACGCTGGGCCGGCCCACCAGGCGGCGGTTGAACTGCCGCGTCAAGGCGAGGGCGAGCTGGTTGGAGAGCAGCTCGTCATAGGCGAGGCGCTGGCGCACCGGCGTGGTCGGATCGAGATCGGCCGGCGCGCTCGGCTGATGCGCGGCCTGGATCGCCTTGTCCCAGCTCGTCCAGCCCTGCCGCTTCACCAGATGCGGATCGGCCCATTCGGGGAGGTCGGGTACGCGGGAGAGTGCCGCGCGCACGGCCTTCACGATCACCTTCGGCACCAGGCCCGCCGTCAGCGGATAGACCGGCTCGAAGCGCGGGATCTCGTTCCGTCGCTCCTTGGGCAGGATGTAGTCGGGATGCACCATGTTGAGCGTCTTGCCGTAGCGATCGACCTGGCCGCTGACCACGCGCCATTCTCCCACGGGGAGGATCTGCTTGATGTAGTCGGCGCGCGCCTTGAAGAAGACGAGGTCGATATCGCCGGTATCGTTGACGCAGCTCACGCGGTAGGGCTGGCGGGGATTGTTGGGCGGGATATGGGCCAGCGGCTTGACCGTGGCGGTGATGATGCCGCCGGCGAGGCTGTCGTCCAACGGAGGTTCGGCACTGCGGTCGATCACGCCGGTCGGCAAGTGCCAGAGCAGCGAAACCACATGCGGCCCGCAAAGCTTCTCGATCAGCTTGCCGAAGCGCGGGCCGATCCCCGGAAGGGTGGTGACCGAGGCGAACAGCGGGAACAGAATCTGCGGTCGCACGGGGACTCCGGTGAAGGCCCTTCGGGGGTTAAGAGATCGGCGCGGGCAGGGTATAACCGGGCGGCGAGACGTGGAAAGGGCAAGATGGCGGCTGAAAGTGTGGATAACGAGGACGAGTCCCTGCGCCGGCGGCTGTTATTCCAGAGCCGGCACCGCGGGGTGAAGGAGCTCGACCTGATCCTCGGCCCCTTCGCCGAACGGCATCTGGGCGCGCTGAGCGGGGCGGAATTGCGCGATTTCGGCTTGTTGCTGGCCGAGCCCGACCCCGATATATACGACTGGCTCGTCGGGCGGGTTCCCCTGCCGGCCCGGCTGCAGAACCGTGTAACCGCCTTGCTCCTGGCCTTTCGGATCGCCGGCTCGCGCCCGTGAAATCTTTGCCATTTGAACTGCCCGAAGCCGGCCGGCTGAATGTCGGCGGCGTGCCGGAGGGCCATGACGCCCGCGTCATTGCGACGCTCGCCGAACAGCATTCGGGCGGCGTGCTGCATGTCGCGGTCGATGACGCGCGGATGGCGCGGCTGATCCATGCGCTCGAATTCTTCGCGCCGAAGCAGAGGGTGGTGGCCTTCCCCGCCTGGGACTGCCTGCCCTATGACCGCGTATCCCCGCATCGCGACATCCTGGCGCGGCGGGTCGATGCGCTGACCGACCTCGCGCATCTGAAGCCCGACGACGCCAAGCCGATCGTGGTGACCACGGTCGCGGCGATCCTGCAGCGCGTCCCGCATCCCAAGACCTTCGCCGCGGCGGCGCAGGAATTGCGCCGCGGCCAGGTGATCAGCCAGCAGCAGTTGATCGACTACCTGCTGGGCAACGGCTATGCGCGCTCTGGCACGGTCGGCGAGCCGGGCGAGTTCGCGGTCAGGGGCGGCATCGTCGATCTCTATCCGCCCGGCGCGCCGCAGCCTCTGCGCGTCGATTTCTTCGGCGACGAGGTCGAGGATATCCGCCTGTTCGATGCGCTCTCCCAGCGCAGCCAGGAGAAGATCGACCGCTTCATCCTGAAGCCGGTCAACGAGGTGACGCTCAACCCGCAATCGATCGAGCGCTTCCGCACCGGCTATCGCGACGCTTTCGGCAGCGCCGGAGACGATCCGCTCTACGAGGCGATCAGCGCCGGAAGGCAATATCCCGGCATGGAGCACTGGCTGCCGCTCTTCGTCGGCGACCTGGTGCCGCTGACGCATTACCTGCCGGGCGTGGTCCTCACCCTCGACCACCAGTTCGAGGAGGCGAAGACCGCGCGGCTCGAGATGATCTCCGATTTCTACCAGGCGCGCACCGACCTGCAGCGCGCCGAGAAGGAGAGCGGGGCGCCGGTCTATCATCCGCTGCAGCCCAACCGGCTCTATCTCACCGACAATGGCTGGCACCAGGTCGAGAAGAACCGGCCGGTGCTGGCCTTCAACCATTTCCGCCATCCGGAGAGCGCCGGCTGGGCCGATGCCGGCGGGCGGCCGGGTCTCAACTTCGTCGAGGCCCGGACCAATCCGGATGTGAACATCTATGACGCGGTCGCGCGGCAGTTGCGGCCGGAGCTCGCCGCGGGGCGGAAGGTGCTCCTGACCGGCGCCAGCCCGGGCGCGATCGAGCGCCTGTCGGGATTGCTGGTGGATCACGGCTTGAGCGCGCCACAGCCGGTCGCCGACGCCGAGGAGCTGAAGGCGATCGACGGCGGCCAGGCGGTCCGCGCGGTGCTGGACCTGCCGACCGGATTCTCGGCCGGCGATCTGCTCGTCGTCACCGAGCAGGACATCCTCGGCGACCGTCTGACCCGCGCCATCAGCCGCAAGCGCAAGAGCGAGACTTTCCTCGCCGAGCTCGCGAACTTCCATTCCGGCGACTACGTGGTGCATGCCGATCACGGCATCGGCCGCTACGAGGGGCTGGAGACGCTGGATGTCGGCGGCGCGCCGCATGACTGCCTGCGGGTGATCTACGAGGGGAACGACAAGCTCTTCGTGCCGGTCGAAAACATCGAGGTTCTCTCCCGCTATGGCGGCGAGGACGCGATCGTCGCCCTGGACAAGCTGGGCTCGGCGGCCTGGCAGGGCCGCAAGGCCAGGGTCAAGCAGCGGATCCGCGATATCGCGCAGCAATTGCTGAAGATCGCGGCCCAGCGCAAGCTGAAGGACACCGAGCCGGTGCAGCGGCCGGAGGGCCTTTATGACGAGTTCTGCGCCCGCTTCCCCTATGCCGAGACCGAGGACCAGCTCCGCGCCATCGACGAGGTGATGGGCGATCTCGCGGCAGGCCGGCCGATGGACCGGCTGGTCTGCGGCGATGTCGGCTTCGGCAAGACCGAGGTCGCGTTGCGCGCGGCCTTCACCGTCGCCATGGCGGGGCGGCAGGTCGCGGTGGTGACGCCGACCACCTTGCTCTGCCGCCAGCATTTCCGGACCTTCACCGAGCGCTTCCAGGGCTTCCCGGTGCAGATCCGCCAGCTCTCGCGCCTGGTCGGCACGAAAGAGGCGAACGAGACCAAGGCGGCGCTGAAAGAGGGCAAGGTCGATATCGTCATCGGCACCCATGCGGTGCTGGCGAAGTCGATCGAGTTCGCCGATCTCGGCATGGTCATCGTCGATGAGGAGCAGCATTTCGGCGTGACGCAGAAGGAGCGCCTGAAGGAGCTGCGGGGCGACGTCCATGTGCTGACCCTGACCGCGACACCGATCCCGCGCACCTTGCAACTGGCGCTGACCGGCATCCGCGAGATGAGCCTGATCACCACGGCGCCGGTGGATCGCCTGGCGGTCCGGACCTTCGTGCTGCCCTACGATCCGGTGATCGTGCGCGAGGCGATCCTGCGCGAGCAATTCCGCGGCGGTCAGGTCTTCTATGTCTGCCCGCGGATCGAGGATCTCGACGCGCTGGCGGAACGGATCCGGCGGCTGGTGCCCGAGATCAAGCTGGTGACCGCTCATGGCCGCATGTCGGCGACCCAGCTCGAAAAGGCGATGACCGCGTTCTACGACCGGCAATATGACTGCCTGCTCTCGACCAACATCATCGAATCCGGCCTCGACATCCCGAATGCCAATACGATGGTGATCCATCGCGCCGACATGTTCGGCCTGGCGCAGCTCTACCAGCTCCGTGGCCGCGTCGGGCGTGGCAAGCTCAGGGGCTATGCCTATCTGACGACCCCGCCGGGCAAGTCCCTGACCGCGGATGCCGATCGCCGGCTGGAGGTGATGCAGACGCTCGACCAGTTGGGGGCCGGATTCAGTCTGGCGAGCCACGATCTCGACATCCGCGGCGCCGGCAATCTCCTGGGCGACGAGCAGTCGGGCCATGTGCGCGAGGTCGGCGTCGAGCTCTACCAGCAACTGCTCGAAGAGGCGGTGCGCGAGGCACGCGGCGACCTGAAGGCGGCGCAGCAGGATTGGCAGCCGCAGATCAACATCGGCACCTCGGTGCTGATCCCGGAGAATTACGTGACCGATCTCTCGGTGCGGCTCGGCCTCTATCGCCGGATCGCGATGCTGGAGAACGATGCCGAGGCGGAAGGCTTTGCGGCGGAGCTGATCGACCGGTTCGGCCCGCTGCCGCCCGAAGTCGAGAACCTGCTCGGCATCGTCGCGATCAAGCGCCTGTGCCGCCGGGCGGGTGTCGAGAAGGTCGAAGCCGGACCGAAGGGCGCGGTGCTGGCCTTCCGCCACAACCGCTTCGCCCGCCCGGACAAGCTGGTCGAGTTCATCAGCAAGCATGCGCGGCTGTTCAGCATCCGGCCCGACCATCGGCTCGTGTGCAAGCAGGACTGGCCCGAGGCGAAGGCGCGGGTGCTGGGGGTGGAGAAGCTGATGAAGAACCTGGCGGTGCTGGCGGCGGCGTGAGTTTTGGTGCTGGAACGCTGCCGATGCGAAGCCGGCAAGATCACGGCTGCAGTCAACCCCACCATACCGCCCCATCTTGGGGCGGGGCGGAAGCAGCGAGCGACACGTTCAACAGTCATCGCCTACGTGACGTGCGCTGATGAAGTAGCACCTCGTTTATGTCCCCGCCCCAAGATGGGGCGGTATGGTGGGGTTGATGCAGCCGCGACGCTCACCGAGCTCGCGCAACCGAAGATCCAGCGCGCTCAGCGCGAACCCTACACCCGCACCAGCGCGTCATCCTCTCGCGCCAGGTCGAACATGTGATACAGCGCTTCCGGCTCCTGGGCGCCGGAGAGGCCGAAGCGGCCATTGAAGACGAAATAGGGCACGCCGTTGATGCCCTGGCGGCGGGCCAGGAAGTCTTCGGCCAGACTGGTGCCGATCGGGCTGTCCTCGGACAGGGCGGCTTCCACCTCGACGCGCGGCAGGCGCGAATCCTCGCCGATATCCACCAGCACGCTCGACTGGCCGATATCGCGGCCTTCGGTGAAATAGGCGGCGAACA
>DASZYM010000490.1:0-6454 GCA_035545355.1 Dongiaceae bacterium | reverse complement strand
TCTTTCCGCTGCAGAGCAGCGTTCCCTCTCCCCAACGGGGAGAGGGTTAGGGTGAGGGCAGGAGCATAGATCCGACTTGTTCTCACTAGACATCCAGGTCCTGGGCGAAGCGCGCGTTCTCCTGAATGTATTGGAAGCGTAGCTCCGGCTTGCGGCCCATCAGGCGCTCGACCAGGTCGGCGGTCGCCCGCGCATCCTCGCGCTCGTCCTCGTTGCCGTGGCGATGCGGCAGGCGGACCCGGAGCAGGGTGCGCTTCGCCGGATCCATCGTGGTTTCCTTGAGCTGCGCCGCCGGCATCTCGCCGAGCCCCTTGAAGCGGCTGACCTCGACCTTGCCCCGGCCGTTGAACTCGCTCTGCATCAGCGCGTCGCGATGGGCGTCGTCGCGCGCATAGGCGATCTTGCCGCCCTGGGAGAGGCGATAGAGCGGGGGCTGGGCGAGGTAGAGCTTGCCGGATTCGATGAGGCCGGGCATCTCGCGATAGAAGAACGTCATCAGCAGCGACGCGATATGCGCGCCGTCCACGTCGGCATCGGTCATGATGATGACCTTGTCGTAGCGCAGGCGTTCGACATTGAACTTGTCTCGGGTGCCGCAGCCCAGAGCCTGGATCAGATCGACCAGTTCCTGGTTGCCCGAGAGCTTGTCGGCCGAGGCGCTGGCGACGTTCAGGATCTTGCCGCGCAGCGGCAGCACGGCCTGGGTCTCGCGGGTCCGCGCCTGCTTGGCCGACCCGCCGGCGGAATCGCCTTCCACCAGGAAGAGCTCGGTGCCGTCCTGGGAGTCCTTGGAGCAATCGGCGAGCTTGCCGGGCAGGCGCAGCTTGCGGGTCGCGGTCTTGCGCGAGAGCTCCTTGTCCTGGCGCTTGCGCAGCCGTTCCTCCGCAACCTCGATCACCCGATCGAGGAGATCGCGGGCGCGGCCCGGATCGCCGGTCAGCCAATGGTCGAAATGGTCCTTGATGGTCGCATCCACCAGCCGCGTCGCCTCGACGGTGGCGAGCTTCTCCTTGGTCTGGCCCTGGAATTGCGGGTCGCGGATGAAGACCGAGAGCAGCATCGCGGCGCCGCCGGTCACGTCCTCGGCCGTGATGATGCTGGCCTTGCGGTTGTTGGTGAGCTCGCCATAGCTCCGAAGGCCCCGCGCCAGCGCGCTGCGCAAGCCGGTCTCATGGGTGCCGCCTTCCGGCGTCGGCACCGTGTTGCAATAGGAGTTCAGGAACCCGTCGCCATCGACCGGCCAGGCGATCGCCCATTCGCAGCGGCCTTGCTCTTCGGGGAATTCCGCCTGGCCGTTGAACGGCGTCGAGGTCACGGTCTTGCGCCCGTCGAGCGTGGTCGCGAGATAGTCGGCGAGCCCGCCGGGGAAATGCAGCACCTCCTGCGCCGGCGTATCGTCGTCGCCGGCGATCAGCGCCGGATCGCAGGACCAGCGGATCTCTACCCCACGGAACAGATAGGCCTTCGACCGGCACATGCGATAGAGCCGGCTCGGCTTGAAATGCGCCTGCTGGCCGAAGATCTCGGGATCGGCGTGGAACCGCACCGTGGTGCCGCGCCGGTTGACGCCGCCGGTATTCTTCAGCTTGCCGGTCGGCTTGCCGCGCTTGAAGCTCTGGACATAGAGCTGCTTGTCGCGCGCCACCTCGACGGTGAGCTCGTCGGAGAGGGCGTTGACCACCGAGAGGCCGACGCCGTGCAGGCCGCCCGAGGTCTGGTAGATCTTGCCGCTGAACTTGCCGCCGGAATGCAGGGTCGTGACGATGACTTCCAGCGCCGACTTGTCCTTGAACTTGGGATGCGGGTCGATCGGAATGCCGCGGCCGTTATCGCGCACCGTCACGAAATAACCGGCGCCGAGCTCGACCTCGATGCGGCTGGCATGGCCGGCCACCGCTTCGTCCATCGAGTTGTCCAGCACCTCGGCGACCAGGTGGTGCAGCGCGCGCTCGTCGGTGCCGCCGATATACATGCCGGGCCGGCGCCGGACCGGCTCCAGACCCTCCAGGACCTCGATGTCCTTGGCCGAATAGTCGCCGCCCTTCTTGGGCGCGTTCTCGAACAGATCGCTCATCCGTGGTCCGTACCCGATTCAAAGCACTCGATGCAAAAAGGTGCGGAGTGATACCGGGTCATTCCCCGCGCCGCAATCCAAAAGCCGAGTGTGAGTCTAACCGCTAAGTATCTGAATTCGCAAAATGTTTCACGTGAAACATCGGCCGTTTCGGTGTCCCCGCAACGGCTTAGCCCACAGCCTACCAACCCGACTCGGCGACGTGCGAGAGGGGGAGGCCGGACGCCCGTTCCGGGCGGCATTGGCTCGAATTGACGGTCCAGGCCCCGGCTGATAAGCACCCTGCACATCGGCGCCGCAGGGGGCCTTTTCAACGGCGTCGCCGCCGCGCGATGCGTCCCGGGGATAAGCGTAGGATCGAGCGTGCAGGACTTTCTGGAACCGAGCGTCAAGCTGGACGGCCATTCCATTCTGGTGACCGGTGGGACCGGCTCCTTCGGCAAGCGCTTCATCAAGACGGTGCTGGAGCGTCATAAGCCCGCGCGGCTCATCGTCTACAGTCGCGACGAGCTGAAGCAGTTCGAGATGGCCCAGGACCTGCCGACCGCGAAGTACCCGGCCTTGCGCTATTTCATCGGCGACGTGCGCGACGGCGGCCGGCTCGAGATGGCGATGCGCGGGGTCGATACCGTGATCCATGCCGCGGCCCTGAAGCAGGTGCCGACCGCCGAATACAACCCCTTCGAATGCATCGCCACCAACGTCCATGGCGCCGAGAACGTGGTCAATGCTGCGATCCGCACCGGCGTGAAGCATGTCGTGGCGCTCTCGACCGACAAGGCCGCCAATCCGATCAACCTCTACGGCGCCAGCAAGCTCGCCTCCGACAAGATCTTCATCGCCGCCAACCACCTGGCCGGCGCCAATGGCTGTCGCTTCGGCGTGGTCCGCTACGGCAACGTGATCGGCTCCCGCGGCAGCGTCATCCCGTTCTTCCGCAAGCTGGTGCTGGACGGGGCGGGCGAGCTTCCGATCACCGACGACCGGATGACCCGGTTCCTGATCACCCTGCAGCAGGGCGTGAATTTCGTGCTGTCGTCGATGTCGCTGATGCGCGGCGGCGAGATCTTCGTGCCGAAGATCCCGAGCATGAAGATCACCGATCTGGCCAAGGCGATCGGCCCGAAGCTCCCGACCAAGGTGGTCGGCATCCGCCCCGGCGAGAAGCTGCACGAAGTGATGATCACGGAAGAGGACGCCTGGACCACCTGGGAGCTGCCCGACCGCTACGTGATCGAGCCCGCCCATGTGCATTGGGAGGCGCGCCGTCCGGCGATCCCGGGCTCCAAGCGCGTGGATGAGGGGTTCCGCTACGACAGCCGCAACAACCACGAATGGATGACCGGCGAGAAGCTCGCCGAGATCCTGCAAACGGAGCCCGCCTGAGCATGGGCGTCGGCGGCCGCTTTCTTCCTTACGGGCGCCAGGACATCGACGCCGACGATCTCGCCGCGGTCGCCGAAGCGCTGCAATCGGACTACCTCACCACCGGGCCGATGGTCGGCCTCTTCGAGAAGGAATTCGCCGCCGCGGTCGGCGCGCGTTATGCCGTCGCCAGCAACAGCGGCACCGCGGCCCTGCACCTTGCCTGCATGGCACTCGATCTCGGGCCCGGCGACAGTGTCGTCGTGCCGGCAATCACCTTCATGGCGACCGCCAATGCCGCGCGCTTCTGCGGCGCCGAGGTGATCTTCGCCGATGTCGATCCGGGAAGCGGATTGCTGACCGCCGAGACCTTCCAGGGCGCGCTCGACGCCCATCCGCGCGCCGCCGTCCGGGCCGTGCTGCCGGTCCATGTCAACGGCCATTCCGCCGATATGCCGTCGATCCGCGCCATTGCCGAGCCGCGCGGCATCGCCGTCATCGAGGACGCCTGCCACGCTTTGGGCGGAGAGCAGGCGGCGGGGAACAATTCGCGCGCGGCGGTCGGTGCCTGCGCGCTCTCCGACATGGCCTGCTTCTCGCTGCATCCGGTGAAGACCGTGACGAGCGGGGAGGGCGGCGTCACCACCACCAACGACGCGCGCACCTATCATCGCATGGCGCGGTTCCGCACCCACGGGATCACCCGCGATCCCGCCGAGTTCGTCTATCCGGATCAGGGCTTCGACGCCGACGGCGCGCCCAATCCCTGGTATCACGAGATGGCGGAGCTCGGTTTCAACTACCGGATCACCGATTTCGCCTGCGCGCTCGGCCGCAGCCAGATGAAGCGCCTGCCGGAATTCGCCCGCCGGCGCCGGGCCTTGATGGATCGCTACCGGACCTTGCTGCAGCCGCTGGCGCCGCAGATCCGGCCGGTCGCCGAACAGCCGGGCAGCGCGCCTGTCCTGCATCTCTGCGCCGTGCTGATCGATTTCCCGGCGATCGGGCAGAGCCGCGCCCAGGCGATGCAGGCGTTGAAGGCCGAGGGCATCGGCACCCAGGTGCATTACATCCCGGTCAACCGCCAGCCCTATTACCGCCGCCGCTACGGTGCGCAGCGCCTGCCGGGCGCCGACACCTATTACGAGCGCGTGCTTTCGATCCCGCTCTTCACCACCATGCGTGACGAGGACGTGGACCGCGTCGTGGACGCCTTGCGCCGCCTGATTCCCTGACATAGCCTGGACAGGACTTCGATCCGAGGGGAGGAGGAGCCCATGCTCAAGGAATTCCGGGATTTCGCGATGCGGGGCAATGTCCTCGACCTCGCCTTCGGCGTGATCATCGGCGCCGCTTTCACCGGCATCGTCAATTCGCTGGTCAACGACGTCATCATGCCGCCGGTCGGCTACATCGCCGGCGGCCTCGATTTCTCCAACTTCTTCATCACGATCAAGGAAGGCGCCAAGGCCGCCGGACCCTACGCCTCGTTGGCGGAAGCGAAGGGCGCGGGAGCGGTGACGCTGAACTACGGCATCTTCATCAACACGGTGATCAACTTCCTGATCGTCGCTTTCGTGCTGTTCCTGGTGGTGAAGCAGATCAACCGCTTCAAGAAGAAGGAAGAGACCGGCGAAGCGCCCCCGCCGCCGCCGACCCGCACCGAAGTCCTGCTCGCCGAAATCCGCGACGAGCTGAAAAGCAAGATCTGACGTTCGCGAGCAGCGGGGCGTCATGCCAAGGCTTGACCTTGGCATCTCGTCCGGACTTGGCGCGAGATTGCCGGGTCGAGCCCGGCAATGGCGGTATTGTAGACGGACGATTCAAGAAGAACCGAGTTCCCGATGCCCAAATACACGTTCTCCTGCATCGACGCCCATACCTGCGGCAACCCGGTGCGCGTCGTCTCCGGCGGCGGCCCGCTTCTCGCCGGCAAGAGCATGAGCGAGCGGCGGCAGCATTTCCTCTCCGAGTTCGATTGGATCCGCACCGGGCTCATGTTCGAGCCGCGCGGCCATGACATGATGTCGGGCAGCATCCTCTATCCGCCGACCCGGGAGGATTGCGACATCGGCATCCTGTTCATCGAGACCTCCGGCTGCCTGCCGATGTGCGGCCATGGCACGATCGGCACGGTGACGGTGGCGATCGAGAACGGCCTGGTGAGCCCGAAGAGGCCGGGCGTGCTGCGGCTCGAGACTCCCGCCGGCCTGGTGATCGCCGAATACAATCAGGTCGGCGAATACGTGGAATCGGTGCGGCTGACCAACGTGCCGGCCTTCCTGCATTCCGAGGACCTGGAGATCGACGCGCCGGAGATCGGGCCGATCAAGGTCGACGTCGCTTATGGCGGCAACTTCTACGCCATCGTCGAGCCGCAGAAGAATTACCGGGACATGGCGGACTTCTCGGCCGGCGACCTGGTGCGGATGAGCCCGATCCTCAGGCAGCGCCTGAACGCGAAATATTCCTTCCAGCATCCGGAGAACGAGACCATCCGCGGCCTCTCGCACATCCTGTGGACCGGCGCGCCCAAGGCGAAAGAGGCGGATGCCCGCAACGCGGTCTTCTACGGCGACAAGGCGATCGACCGCTCACCCTGCGGCACCGGCACCTCGGCCCGCATGGCGCAGCTCGCCGCCAAGGGCAAGCTCAAGGTCGGCGACAGCTTCGTCCATGAGAGCATCATCGGCAGCCTGTTCAAGGGCCGCGTCGTGAAAGAGGCGAAGGTCGGCAACCACGCCGCCATCGTTCCCTCGATCGAGGGCTGGGCGCGGGTCACCGGCTACAACACGATCTTCATCGACGACCGCGACCCCTACAAACACGGCTTCGTCGTCAACTGACGAGCGACGTCGGATCAAGATGCCCGGCTCAAGCCCGGCATGACGCCGAAATTACTCGTCATCCCCGGGCTCGATCCGGGGATCTTTTACCAAGAGAGGCCCGATGGCCACGCCGCACAAAGACTTCCCCACGCTCCACGTGCTCGATCATCCGCTGATCCAGCACAAG
>DASZYM010000489.1:0-3082 GCA_035545355.1 Dongiaceae bacterium | reverse complement strand
TTCGGGCGCCATTTCGCGCCCGGCGATCTCGAGGCGTACCTCGCAGCCGAGCTGTCGGAAAGCCAATGGCAAGTCTATCTCCAGCACGACCGCGTGCTGCTGGCGGAGGTCGCCGGAGAGCTTGTCGGTTATGTCCAGTTCGGTCCGGCCGAGCACGAGGTTGGCATCGAGATCCGTCGGCTTTACGTCGATCCGGATCGGCTGGGGCAGGGAATCGGCGGGCAGCTTCTCGCCAGGGTTCTCGGGCGGTCCGAAGTCGCCGCGGCAGCGGCGGTCTGGATCGAGGTCTGGGAAGAGAACTATGGCGCCCGGCGCCTCTACCAGCGCTTCGGCTTCGTCGAGACCGGCGAACGCGGCGGGGAATTCGTCACCGCGTCCGGTGAGGTCAGCCCCGGCGATCTCATCCTCGTCCGGCGTCGCCGCCATTAAGCTCGGCTCAACCCTGTTCGGCTAGGGTAGCGGCATGTCCACCCGCCTTCGCCGCCCCTCCGTCTGGCGCCAGCTCTTGGTGACCGCCGCCTTGCTGGCCTTCCAGGGCTATCTCGGCTGGAGTGCGCTCAGCGGCAATTTCGGCATCGAGGGGCGCAAGTCGATGCTCGCCGACATCGACGGGCTCAAGGTTACCTCAGGCGGTCTGCAGGCCGAGATTGACTCCTACCGGCAGAAGAACGCGCTGTTCGATCCCAAAAGCCTTGACCCGGATATCCTCACGGAGAAGGCGCGGTCGATGCTGTCGATGTCGACGGTGGGCGACATGGTGATCATGGTCGATCCTGAGACCGGTAAACCACTTGCCGGTTTACAGATGGGATCAACCGGAAATCAGGCAATGCCAAAAATCGAAAGCGGCATAGACTGATAGCCTGATCCATTGAGATCGCGAGCGAGTTGGCATCGACCACTGCCTTGCGCTATCTTTCCCTGAATTGCGGCATTCGGAGAACAGCATGGCGCGCAAGCCCGCTCCCAAGGCGGATAAATCCGCTTCTCTGTCCAACGTCCCCGAACTCACCAAAGACCAGGAGCTCGGCGCCTATCGCGGCATGCTGCTGATCCGGCGCTTCGAAGAGAAGGCCGGCCAGATGTACGGCATGGGCCT
This sequence comes from Dongiaceae bacterium, assembly GCA_035545355.1. Classification (GTDB taxonomy): domain Bacteria; phylum Pseudomonadota; class Alphaproteobacteria; order Dongiales; family Dongiaceae; genus Dongia. The sequence goes on along the minus strand of DASZYM010000489.1, from coordinate 1,983 downwards.
GATCGGCGGCTTCTGCCACCTCTATATCGGCCAGGAAGCCGTGGTGACCGGGGTCACCATGGCCTCCGAGAAGGGCAAGGATGCCCAGATCACCGGCTATCGCGACCACGGCCACATGCTGGCCATGGGGCTCGACCCCAAGGGCGTGATGGCCGAGCTGACCGGACGCGAGGGCGGCCTCAGCAAGGGCAAGGGCGGCTCGATGCACATGTTCTCCAACGAGCACCGCTTCTACGGCGGCAACGGCATCGTCGGCGCGCAGGTGTCGCTCGGCACCGGCCTCGCCTTCGCCGCCAAATTCAGGGGCGACAACACCGTGAGCCTCACCTATTTCGGCGACGGCGCGGCCAACCAGGGCCAGGTCTACGAGAGCTTCAACATGGCCAAGCTCTGGAACCTGCCGGTGGTCTACATCATCGAAAACAACCGCTACGGCATGGGCACCTCGCTCGAACGCGCCTCCGGCCAGACGAACCTGGCGCGGCGCGGCGAGGGGTTCGATATCCCCGGCGAGCAGGTCGATGGCATGGACATCCGCATGACCTTCGACGCGGCCAAGCGGGCCATCCAGCACGCGCGGGACGGGAAGGGGCCGTACATCCTCGAAATGCTGACTTACCGCTACCGCGGCCATTCCATGTCCGACCCGGCGAAGTACCGCAGCAAGGACGAGGTGACCACGATGCGCGCCGAGCACGACCCGATCGAGCAGGTCAAGAACCGCATTCTGGAAAAGCGCTACGGGACCGAAGAGAGCCTGAAGCAGATCGAGGCCGACGTCCGCGCCATCATCACCGCCGCCGCCGATTTTGCCACCAATGATGCCGAGCCGGCTGCTTCCGAGCTCTGGACCGACGTTTACGCCGAAGCCTGAGGACAGCCGATCATGCCGAACATCCTGATGCCCGCGCTGTCCCCGACGATGGAGGAGGGCAAGCTCTCCAAGTGGCTGGTCAAGGAAGGCGACACCGTCAATCCCGGCGACGTCCTTGCCGAGATCGAGACCGACAAGGCGACCATGGAGGTCGAGAGCGTCGACAGCGGCAAGGTCGCCAAGCTGCTCGTGCCGGAAGGCACTGAGGGGGTGAAGGTCAACACGCCGATCGCGCTGGTCCTGGGCGAAGGCGAAGCCCCGGGCGAAGAGATGCCCAAGCCGCCGGCGGCGCCCAAGGCGGAGCCCTCGATGGTCAGTGCCGAAGCTCCGGCGCCGGCGCCCAAAGCGGCTGCGGTCCCAGCCGCGCCCGTGCTGCAAGCTGCTGCTGATCCGGATCTCCCGGCCGGCGTCGAGATGGTCGAGATGACCGTCCGTCAGGCGCTCAACGAAGCCATGGCCGAGGAGATGCGGCGCGACCCCGACATCTTCCTGATGGGCGAGGAGGTCGCCGAGTACAATGGCGCCTACAAAGTCAGCCAGGGCCTGCTCGACGAGTTCGGCAACAAGCGCGTCATCGACACCCCGATCACCGAGCATGCCTTCGCCGGCGTCGGGATCGGCGCGGCCTTTGCGGGCCTCAGGCCCATCGTCGAGTTCATGACCTGGAACTTTGCCATGCAGGCGATCGACCAGGTGATCAACTCCGCCGCCAAGCAACTCTATATGTCGGGCGGGCAGGTGCATGCGCCGATCGTGTTCCGCGGCCCGAACGGTGCCGCCTCGCGCGTCGGCGCCCAGCACAGCCAGGACTATTCGTCCTGGTACAGCCACGTGCCCGGTCTGTACGTCATCGCGCCGTTCTCGGCCGCCGACGCCAAGGGCCTGCTCAAGGCCGCGATCCGCTCGAACAATCCGGTCGTCTTCCTCGAGAACGAGATTCTCTACGGCTCGACCGGGCTGGTGCCCAAGGTGGACGACTACGTGCTGCCGATCGGCAAGGCACGCATCGCGCGGCCGGGCAAGGACGTGACGCTCGTCTCGTTCTCGATGGGCATGCGCTACGCCACGCAGGCGACCGAAAAGCTGGTGGCGGCCGGGGTCGACGTCGA
>DASZYM010000488.1:0-3101 GCA_035545355.1 Dongiaceae bacterium | reverse complement strand
TTGGCGACACCCTCCATAGTCAACACCGCGTGGCTGCAGGATCACCTCCAGCAGCCGGACCTGCGCATCGTCGACGCGACCTACTATCTGCCGATGCAGAAGAAGAGCGCGCGGGCGGAATACGATCAGCGCCACATCCCCGGCGCCGTGTTCTTCGACGTGGACGAGATCAGCGACAAGACCAGCGATCTGCCGCATATGCTGCCGCCGGCGGAGAAATTCGCCGCGCGGGTGCGCAAGCTCGGCATCGGCGACGGCAGCCGGATCGTGGTCTATGACGGCAATGGCGGGCTCGCGGCGCCGCGCGTCTGGTGGACCTTCCGCATCTTCGGCCACCGCGAGGCCGCGGTGCTGGATGGCGGCCTGACGAAATGGCTGGCCGAGGGACGACCGGTCGAGGACATGGTTCCGCATCCGACCGAGCGCCACTTCACGCCGCGCTTCGACAACACGATGGTCCGCGCCAAGCCGCAGCTTCTGGCCAATCTCAGCAGCAAGCGCGAGCAGGTGCTCGATGCCCGCGCCGCCGGCCGCTTCAACGCCACCGAGCCCGAAGTCTGGCCCGGCCGGCGGTCCGGACACATTCCGGGCTCGCTCAACCTCCCCTACAACCAGCTCCTGGCGCCCGACGGCACCTTCCTTCCCGCCGAGCAGCTTCGCGCCAAATTCGCCGCGGCGGGCATCGACCCGAAGAAGCCGGTCGTGACCACCTGCGGCTCCGGCATCACCGCATCGGTGCTGGCGCTGGGCCTCGACCTCATCGGGCATAAGGATGTCGCCGTCTATGACGGCTCCTGGGCGGAATGGGGATTGCCAGGAGACACACCCGTCGAACCATGATCGTCCTTCCCTATTCCGACGCCGACTACGAGAGCGTCGTCGCGCTGTGGCACGAGACCGGGATCTTCCGGGCCTATAACGATCCGAAGACCGAAGTGGCGCGGATCCAGAGCAACGACAACTGCCTGCTCTATGTCGGCCGCGAGGACGGAAGCGTGATGGCGACCGTGCTGGTCGGCCATGACGGCTATCGCGGCTGGGTCTACAAGCTCGCGGTCGCCGAAGCCTTCCGCGGCCGCGGTCACGGCAGGCGGCTGCTGCAATTCGCCGAGGCCTGGCTGGTCGCGCGCGGCATGCCGAAATGCAATCTGATGGTGCGCGCCGAGAACCCGGCGGCGCGCAGCTTCTACGCCAAGTTCGGCTACGAGGCCGCCGACCACACCGTGATGGGCCGCTGGCTCGACAAGGGCGATGTCGATCTCTCCTCCGCCGAGATCGACGTCATCGTCACCTATATGGAGATGACGGCGCAGCCGACGCGTCCCTCGATCCCGCTGCCGCCCGGCAAGCATGCGCTGCTGCGCGTGGAAGAGCCGACCATCCAATTCTATCGCTTCCTCTACAACACCGTCGGCGAGGAGTGGCTGTGGACCGATCGCCGCCGCATGTCCGACGCGGCGCTGCTGGCCGAAATCAGGCGTCCGGAGGTCGAGCTCTATGTGCTCTATTCCAGCGGCCAGCCGGCGGGCTTCGTCGAGCTCGACCGGCGGCCGAAGCCGGCCGTCTCCTTCAACTATTTCGGCCTGCTCGGCGACTTCATCGGCCGCGGGCTCGGCAAGTACCTGCTGAGCTGGGCGGTGGACCAGGCCTGGTCGTACGGCCCGGAGAAGCTGATCGTCGATACCTGCTCGCTGGACCATCCGCGCGCCATCGGCGAATACCAGCGCGCCGGCTTCCGCCCGGTGCGGCAGGTGCACAAGACGATGCTGGACCCGCGGCTCGAAGGTTACGCGCCGATGCATGTGATCCCCCGGCTGCCGGAGGCCGCGGAGAGCTGATCCGGCCCACGCTTCGCTGATTGGCGCGACGCGGGACCGGCTGGTAGACTCCGCCGCGACGGGGGTTGATGCGGAGACCCGGATTGTCGCGGCGGACCAGCAGGAACCGATCGAGCATGGCGCTGACCGCCGAGCTGGTCGCGCGCTGCCATCGCGACGAACCCGACCTCGGCCTGCCGCCGGATTTGACCCCCTGCTCCGACGCCGAATACGAGCATCACGCCGCCGTGCTGCTGCAGCATCGCGCGCCCGGGCCGTTCTGGCTGTTCGCCTATGGCTCGCTGATCTGGAAGCCGGCTTTCGAGCCGGTCGCGCATTGCCGCGCGACCGCCCATGGCTGGCACCGGGCCTTCACCATGCGCCTCACGCGCTGGCGCGGCACGCCGCAAGTGCCGGGGCTGATGATGGTGCTGGAGCCCGGCGGGTGCTGTGTCGGCGTCGCCTATCGCCTGCCCGATGCGGACCACCACGAGCAGATGGTGCGGCTGCTGAAGCGCGAGACCTCGTCGCTGCAGGGCATGCAGGCGATCCGCTGGATCGCCGTCGAGACGCCGCAGGGCCGGGTGCAGGCGCTGAGCTTCTGGGCCGGCCTCAAAGGGCCGCTGCGGGTCGAGAAGCAGGATCATGCCAAGGTCGCCGCCATCCTCGCGCGCGCCTGCGGCCATGCCGGGTCGGGCGCCGAATACCTGTTCCACACCGTCAGCAAGCTCGAGGAGCACGGCATCCGCGACCGCAACCTCTGGCGGCTGCAGCGCCTGGTCGCCGAGGAGATCCTGCGGCGGGATACCAATCCCGCCGTCGATTGGGGCGGGTGAGTTTTCGCCGTTAACATAACCGCCCATCGCGGCCGAAACACCTCCAAGCTTTTGATATTTAATAATAATACGCCTGATCGGATGGGCGCGGATTCTCGATTTCGTGTAAGTCCGGTGTAAGTTCGAATAGGCGGGTACAGACCGGACACAGGTTCCGTTCGATTGGGCCGCGCGCGCAGACGGATGATGCGATCAACCAATCATAGTTCTCTTTTTGTTCTATGGCAAGCCTGGAATTGGATTAGATTGAATCGCCTATGCCCTCACCCCGGCCCTCTCCCCGTTGGGGAGAGGGAGAAGAGCGGCATGCGCTGGTCCCGCTGCAGAGCGGCGTCCCCTCTCCCCAGCGGGGAGAGGGTTAGGGTGAGGGCAGGCGCATCGATCCAACCTGACCTCGTACCGCGCTAGCCTCGGCGTCGGATTGTTTTCGTCGCGTCCGGCGCGACCG
>DASZYM010000487.1:0-2240 GCA_035545355.1 Dongiaceae bacterium | reverse complement strand
AAGCGGGTCATCAGCACGGTCACGCGCCGGCCGCCGAGCACGCCCATCCGCCATAGAAAAGGTAGGAGGGACTGGGCGACGCAGAGCTCGGTGACGTCCGGCGTCAGCGCTCGCGCGAGCTTTTCCGCGACGGCTTTGCTGCGCAGCAATTGCGCAGCGACTCGGCGGTTTTGTGCGGTTTCGGCACGCGCCCGGAAAGCATGCCAGAGCGTCGCCGGGGTCGCCGCCGCCACCGCAGCAAAACCCTCGGTCTCCCAGGCATAGCGCGGACGGTTCCATCTCTTGCCGTCGAGCGGAATGGCCATGAGATCGGCGCGCGACTTGCGCTCGCGGACATAGGCGCGGAATTCCGGCCAGGCCTCGTCCAGCAGGAAAGCGGTGCGCCCGATCGCCCGCGGCGCCTCGCCTTCATGGCGATGGCAGCCGGTCTGGCCGCAGGAGCCGCAATCATGCGCGGCCGGCAGGAGGGCGGCGGTCTCGGGCCTCTCGATCCGCTCGACCCTGCGACGCGAAACCTTGCCGAAGAGGCGCAGCACGAGCTGCTTGTCGGTCAGGCTCGCGCGCAGCATCAGGTCCTGCGGCGCCTTGAACCGGAAATCGACATAGTTCCAGGCGACGGTGGCGTCCCGGCCGAATTGCGCGGCCGAGCCCGGGACACGGCGGGAATGGGCGTGGCGCTCGACGATCTCGGCGCCGGATTTGAGCGCGATGTCGAAGAGGGCGTTGGAAAGCTGACAGAGGCCGCCGCCGGTCGAGGCGACCAGGCAGCCCTCCTTCAGCATGCGCCCGGCCACGAAGCCGCGGCGCCGGCTCGGCTTGCCGAGCTGCTTCCAGAAACTGAACGTCCGGTCGGCCGGGATGGCGACGCGGTCGAAGCGCAAGGCGGCCTGGCGGAGATTCTCGACCTTGCCGAATTGATGCCGGGCCTCGCTGTCCCGCGTGTCGGACCAGAGCGACGTCCGCGATTCCGCGAGCAGCACCGGATAATCGGCGGGATCGGCGGGTTTCAGCCTCGCCACCGGCCCGGCGAGATCGGCGGCGCGGCGCTTCAGGCGGAGGCCCGCGGCCTTGGCGGCGAAGATCCGGCCGGAGAGGCGGGTCGGCACCCGCCATTCGGCCTCCGGCGGCAGCGATTTCGACTGGCTGAGCGTGTTCATGCTGTCCCCTGGCCGGACACGGTGTTGCGCGTCCGAACGGGCGCGATCATGGGGAAGTCGCCCGGCCGCGTCATGCGGTTCGGCGGGGGTCTGTGCGATCCGTCACGCCGGCGCCGTCACAGGCAAGCCGGACGAAACCGCGCGCCTCAGCGATCGGGATCGAGCGTGAGTCCGGCGGGATTGCCCGGCGGGACGTGCGGATCCGGCGCGTCGGCGATTTCGATCGCCAGGCATTTATCGACCCGGTCGCCGTCTTCGCTGAGCGGCAGGATCGCGTAGTCGAAGCCGATCCAGGTCCCGTCGCCCGCATCGAGGCCGCTATGGCCGAAGACCGGCGCGGCGCGCTCCACGGCGCGGCGGAAGGACTCGTCGAGCCCGGCGCCGGCGAACCCCGTCACCGTCCCGTGCAGGCGGCCGGTGAAATCGTCGCCATGCACTTTCGCGACCGCGGTGCCGACCAGGCGATAGCGGATGGCGAAGGGCGTTTCGATCTCCGCCAGGATGATATGCGGCAGCAGCGCGCGGATCTCGGCCGGATCGATCGCCGCGCGGGTCGGCAGGCGGCCGTCCCGGCATTTCGAGAGCCAATAGCGATGGAGATCGCGGATGCGCTCGGCCTGTGCTTCGTGCGGGCCGGCATGGAGCCGGTGCGGCGGCCGTTCCAATTCATACATGCGATGCGGTCGGCGGCGCCAGGATCCAGTTGAAAAACGTGGATCCAGGCTAGCAGCGATTTGCCGGCAAGGCGACGAGACGGTGTTCCCACCCGCACCGCGGGGTGTGAGAAGGGATGACTAGGCGAAGGCTCAGCTATTCAGCTTCTCGACCAGGCCGTCGAGCTGATCGAGCGAGCCGTAATGCAGCACGACGCGGCCGCCTTTGCCGTCGAACTCGATCTCGACCTTGAGGCCGAGCTTCAGCGAAAGATCGTGTTCGAGGGCGCGGGTATCGGCGTCCTTCGCCGCCTTGGCCGCGGTCTTGGGGCCGCGGAATTTCGGGCGCTTCTTCTCGCGCTTCACCAGGTCTTCGACCTGGCGCACGTTGAGCCCCTTGGCGACGATCTCCTGCGCCATCGCTTCGGGA
>DASZYM010000486.1:0-2734 GCA_035545355.1 Dongiaceae bacterium | reverse complement strand
GCAGCATCGCCGCCGGGCAGAAGGCCGGCAGCATCACGCGGTCGCAGGCGCCCAAGGTGCTGGCGCAGCATCTCCTGGGAATCCATCTCGGCCTGCGTGTGCTGGCGCGCGTGCGGCCGGAGCGACGCGCGCTGGAAGGCGCGGTCCGGCCCGCGCTCGCCGCCTTGGCGCCCGAGCAGCCTCGCCGCCGAGCGGCGTCCCGATCACGCATGAAGGAGTAGAGCCGCCATGAGCCACGAACGGGTTTCGATCCGCACCAAAGACGGAGATTGTCCCGCCCATGTCTTCACGCCCGCGGACACGCAGGCGGGAAAATGGCCGGCGGCGATCTTCTTCATGGACGGCCTGGCGATCCGGCCGACCTTGTTCCAGATGGGCCAGCGCCTCGCCGATGCCGGCTATGTGGTGCTGCTGCCGGATCTCTTCTACCGCGCGGGCCCCTATGAGCCGCTCGACCCGAAGAAGGTCTTCGCCAGCGGCAATCCGCGCGAGGCGCTGAAGCACCTCTTCAGCTCGACCGACAACAAGCGCGCGGCGGAAGATGCCAGCGCCTTCATCGCCTATCTCGACACGCGCAAGGACGTGGCCGGCAAGGCGATCGGCACCACCGGCTACTGCATGGGCGGCGGCATGTCATTGACCGTCGCCGGCACCTATCCCGACCGCGTCGCCGCCGCGGCGAGCTTCCATGGCGGCAATATCGCCACCGATTCCGAGCTCAGCCCGCACCTGCTCGCGCCGAAGATGAAGGGCCGCATCTACGTCGCCGGCGCCGACAAGGACAGCTCCTATCCGCCGGAAATGGCCGAGCGCATGGAGCAGGCGCTGAGCGACGCGCATGTCGACCATCGCTGCGAGATCTATCCCGACGCGTTGCATGGCTGGACCATGCCGGATTTTCCGATCTACAACGAGCCGGCCGCCGAACGGCACTGGCGCGAGCTGACCGCTTTGTTCAAGGCGAAGCTGGGCTGACCCTGCGCTAGAAGCCGAGCGAGTGCTGGGCCGGAGGCGGCGGCGTCAGATCGTTGCCTTCGAGCGCCAGCATCTTCAGCTTCGAGTTCGAGCCGCCCGGTGCCGAGAAGCCGCCGACCTTGCCGCCGGCCGCCAGCACCCGGTGGCAGGGGATGATCAGCGGCACCGGGTTCTTCGCCATCGCCTGGCCGACATCGCGCGCCGCTTCCGGTCCGGCGCCCAGCTCCTTGGCCAAGGTGCCGTAGGTCGTGGTCTTGCCCCAATCGACCCGGCGGGTCGCGGCATAGATGCGCCGGAAGAAATCGTCCTGTCCGTCGAGATCGACCGTCACGTCGGAGAAGTCGATCTTCTCGCCGGCAAAGTAGCGCTGCGCCGCCGCGATCACGGCCGCGACCGGTTCGGGCGGCGTGCCGGGCTGCGCCGAGGGCAGGCGGCGCAGGATATGGCGCTCCGCCGCCTCGGTACTCTTATCCGGGAGCTGGAAACGGGTGATGCCCGATCCGCTCCAGGCGATGGCGCAGAATCCAGCTTGCGTGTCGAACACGGTGTAACGATGGGCGTTCTCGGTCATAGCGACACCTGATGGTCTGTTGCCCGGAGATATAGGAAGGATGCCGCGAAAGCACGCTCCGATTCTTGCTGAAAGCATAAGCCCGCGCTACGCCATACTATGTCAGCAGCAAGGGAGGACAGCATGATCACCGGCGGATGTCTCTGCGGCGCGGTCCGGTTCACGGTCTCGGAGGGCCCGATTGTGGGCCGGGTCTGCTGGTGCAAGGTCTGCCAGAAGATCGGCGCCGGCGGGCCGGCGGTCGGCGGTGCCTTCAAATCGGCGGCGGTCACGGTGACCGGCGAGATGCGCGACTATGAGAGCGTCGCCGATAGCGGGAGCAGGATGCATCGCCGCTTCTGCCCGGTCTGCGGCACCCATCTGTTCAGCGCGTCGGAGTCGCGGCCGCATCTGGTCTTTATCCGCGCGGGGGCCTTCGACGATCCGGAGATCATCAAGCCCTCCAGCACGATCTGGGTGAAGAGCGCGCCCTCCTGGGCGATGATCGACCATGCCCTGCCGAAGGTCGAGGGCCAGCCGCCGCCGGTCGCGTGACCGCGCGCGGCACGCCGGTCTAGGCGGCGTCGACGCTGACGCCTTCGTGCCGGAGCAGCCAGCGCTTGCGGTCGAGGCCGCCGCCATAGCCGGTCAGCGATCCGTTGGCCCCGATCACGCGATGGCAGGGCACGACGACGCTGATCGGATTGGCGCCGTTGGCGGCGCCCACGGCGCGCACCGCCGCCGGATGCCCGATGCGCTGGGCCAGCCGGTTGTAGCTCCAGGTCTCGCCGGCCGGGATCTTGCGCAGCATCTTCCAGCACTTGCGCTGGAAATCGGTGCCGGCGCTGTCGGCGGGGATCGCATCGATCGCGGCGATGTCGCCGGCGAAATAGGCCTTGAGCCGTTCCAGCACCGGCTTGGCGGCCTTGCCGCCGATCCCCTCCTCCAGATGCGCCCGGCCGGCGCCATAGAACCGGTCGAGCAGGTTCTGCATCCGGTCCTCGTGATCCTGCCATTCGAAGACGCGCAGCTTGCCCTCGGCGTCGGTGACGACCAGAGCGGCGCCGATCGGCGTCGCCAGGCGCGAGAGCGCGAAGAGCAGCGTCTCCGATTGGGCGTTGCGCGCGGGCGACATGATCGGGACTCCATTGGCCATGGGGCGACTCCTTTTCCCACATCCTTCCGATGACCGGAAGATGGGCGGAGCCA
>DASZYM010000485.1:0-3487 GCA_035545355.1 Dongiaceae bacterium | reverse complement strand
CCGGAGATCGACGGCATGGTCCATCTCTCCGACCTCGACTGGGAGCGCCCGGGCGAGGAAGCGGTGCAGGACTACAAGAAGGGCGATGTCGTGAAGGTGAAGCTGCTCGACGTCGATGTCGAGAAGGAGCGCATCTCGCTCGGCATCAAGCAGCTCAAGAAGGACAACTTCGCCGAGGCCGCGACCGCGCTGAAGAAGGGCGACGTGGTGACCTGCACCGTCACGCAGATCACCGACGGCGGCATCGAAGTGTCCGTCGGCGACGGCGTGACCGGCTTCATCAAGAAGGCGGATCTGTCGCGCGAGCGCAGCGAGCAGCGCCCTGACCGCTTCGCCGTCGGCGAGAAGGTCGATGCCAAGATCACCCAGATCGATGCCAAGACCCGCAAGGTCTCGCTCTCGATCAAGGCCCGCGAGGTCGAGGAGGACAAGCAGGCGATGGCCGAATACGGTTCGTCCGATTCGGGCGCCAGCCTCGGCGACATCCTCGGTGCCGCCCTCAACAAGGCCAAGAAGGGCAAGAAGGACGACGAGTAATCTATCCAAGAGGATAGGAACGGTTCGCAAGAATCGCGCAATAAAATTACAAAATTGACGATTTTGGGCCGGACGGGGTGACCCTCCGGCCCTTTTTCGTGTCCCGAATCCACGGTGAGGCGGAAAAACGTATTAAAATGAGCGGCTTATCCTTGACGCCGCTCGATTCCCTTGGCACGCTTTTGAAACTTCGCGGGGGACGGGCCCGGAAGTGCAGAGGGGAAGCCCGTCGCGACGCCGGAAGGGCGTCCAGCGGCGGGGGTGCGGGGACCGAGGATGACGAAATCTGAGCTTATCTTGCGGATCGGAGAGCTAAATCCGCATCTCTATCATCGGGATGTGGAGCGGATCGTCACCACGATCTTCGAAGAGATCACCAACGCATTGGCAAAGCGCGATCGTGTCGAGCTTCGCGGCTTCGGTGCATTCTCGGTGAAGCAGCGCGAGGCGCGCAAAGGCCGCAATCCGCGCACCGGTGAGACCGTGGCCGTCGACCAGAAGGTCGTCCCATTCTTCAAGACCGGCAAAGAGTTGCGCGATCGCCTGAATGCGCCGCGCGGTGCCGAGGGCAGCGGCGGCGCGCCGAAATCCGCCGAATCCGCGGCGGCGCCGAAGGGCCCGGTTCCCGGCAGCGGCACCGGCGCCTGATCTCTCTCGCCTAACATCTTCAAAAGCTTGACCGCTCGGCGAGCGCAGCCCTAGATCACTGCAAGATGGAGCGGCGTGATCGCACGCCGCGTCGGCTTGGGATCATCGATGCGTCGTTTCGGCTGGATCGTCAGCATTCCCGTGATCGTCATCGTCGCGCTGTTTGCGGTGGACAACCGCCAGGGCGTCGCGATCGAGCTCTGGCCGCTGCCTTGGGCTTTCCCGGCGATCCCGGTCTTCGTGCTGACCCTGGGTGCCGTGCTGTTCGGATTTTTATTCGGCTGCCTGGTCATGTGGTGGACCGGTGGCAAGCATCGCCGCCGCTTGCGCGAGGCGCGGCGCGATCTCGATGCCGCGCGCTCCGAACTGCATGTGGTGAAGCAGCAACGTCCGGCGGCGCCCGCCGGCACCGCGGTCACGATCTCCCAGAACCGCCTGCCGCCCGCCGCGTGATTTGGATCGTCATGCCTTGAGCCGGCTATCGGCTCAGGGCAGCCACTCCATCTGCGGATGCCATTCTTCGGCCCGGCGCTGTGCTTCGGCCACTTCGGTCTTGGTCATCCGCGGCACGATCGACTGCATCTCGCTGGTGGCGGCGATCGCATCCTCGCTGCCCGAGAGCTCGAACCACTTATAGGCTTCGACCTTGTCGGTCGGGGTGCCGACGCCTTGCGCCAGCATCAGGCCGAGATTGTGCTGGGCCTTGGCATTGCCCTGCTCGGCGGCGCGCTTATACCAGTCGAGCGCCTTGCCGTAATCCTTGGCCTGGATGTCGCCGTCGTAATACATGACCGCGAGGTTGTATTGCGCGTTCATCTCGCCGGCATTGGCGGCGCGCTTGAAGTAATCGAAGGCGCGATAGCGGTCGGCATCGACGCCGAGGCCGTTCAGATAGATCAGCCCCATGATCCGCATCGCCCAGGCATCGCCTTGCGCCGCGGCCTTGCTGGCCCAGGAGCGGGCGGTGAAATAGTCCTGCGCGACACCGGTGCCTTGGCCGTAGCGGATGCCAAGCTCCCGCTGGGCATCGGCGCGGCCGGCATCGGCCATTTGCTGGATCTCGCCCAAAGGCTGGTCGCGCAGATCGTCTGCGGCGGCTGGTCCGGCTGCGGATAACAGGACGGCAACCGCCAAGGCGGCGCCGGGCAATGTCGTTTTTTTCATTTTCTTCTCCCAAAGCCGGCCTTTCGACCGAGCCTCCCCAGGGATGCTTGGAGGAATGATCGACATCACCGCCCCGCCGATGCAACCGAAATTCGGTGACACTTTGAAACCGCCAGTGATTTCAAAAGGTTAAGGGAAATCCCCTGCGGCGATCCGCCGCCAGCCCCGACTCCGCCTGCTCCGAATACCGGCTAAGGCTTTCATACGAATGACGAATCTGTCGCAATGTGGCGCGTTGACTCAGGCTGGCCAAACCCCTAGTTTCCGCCCCGCTTAACCACCTTTGTTAGGCCGCTGGCCCCGAGGGGCTCCGTCCGTCCACGAGTTTCGTGCGCGGGCGCATTCGTGCTTTGGCATTTGGGACCTGAATGTTCGAGAAACTCTCCGAACGTCTGAGTGGCGTCTTCGACAAGCTCACCCGGCGCGGCGCGCTGAGCGAGGGCGATGTCGATGAGGCGCTGCGCGAGGTCCGCATCGCCTTGCTCGAGGCCGATGTCGCGCTGCCGGTGGTGAAGGATTTCGTCGAGCGCGTGCGCGAGGGCGCGGTCGGCGAGAAGGTGGTGAAATCGGTCACGCCGGGCCAGATGGTGGTGAAGCTGGTGCACGACGAGCTCGTGCGCACGCTCTCCGCCGGCGAGAAGCAGGAACCCGGCATCGACTTGAATGCGCCGGCGCCGGTCGCGGTGCTGATGCTCGGTCTCCAGGGCTCCGGCAAGACCACGACCACGGCGAAGATCGCCAAGCGCCTCACCGAGAAGCAGAACAAGAAAGTGCTGATGGCGTCGCTCGACGTGCGGCGTCCCGCGGCGCAGCAGCAGCTCGCCGTCTTGGGCGAGCAGACCATGGTCCGCACCTTGAACATCGTCCCCGGCGAGCCGCCGGTCGCGATCGCCAAGCGTGCCATGCAGACCGGGCGCCTCGAAGGCTTTGATGTGGTGATGCTCGACACCGCCGGCCGCCTCGCCATCGACGAGGAGCTGATGGCGGAAGTCGCGGCGGTCAGCGCCGCGGTCAATCCGCATGAGAGCCTCTTGGTCGCCGACGCGATGACCGGCCAGGACGCGGTCACCGTCGCCAAGTCCTTCAAGGAGAAGGTCGGCGTCACCGGCATCGTGCTGACCCGGATCGACGGCGATGC
>DASZYM010000484.1:0-5771 GCA_035545355.1 Dongiaceae bacterium | reverse complement strand
GGTATCGGTGAGCAGACCGATCTCGGCGAAATCGAGCTCCCATTTCTCGAAGATGGCGCGGGCTTGTTCGCGTGCCTGCGGCTTCAGTACCATCAGCATGCGCTCTTGGGATTCCGAGAGCATGATCTCGTAGGCGGTCATGCCGGTCTCGCGCACCGGCACCTTGTCGAGATCGAGCTCCAGGCCGAGGCCGCCTTTGGACGACATCTCGACCGAGGACGAGGTCAGGCCCGCCGCGCCCATGTCCTGGATCGCGACGATGGCATCGGTCGCCATCAATTCGAGGCAGGCTTCGAGCAGCAGCTTCTCGGTGAAGGGGTCGCCGACCTGCACGGTCGGGCGCTTCTCCTCGCTGTCCTCGTTGAACTCGGCCGAGGCCATGGTGGCGCCGTGGATGCCGTCGCGGCCGGTCTTGGCGCCGACATAGATCACCGGATTGCCGACGCCCGCCGCCGCCGAATAGAAGATGTTGTCGGCATCGGCGAGACCCACGGTCATGGCGTTGACCAGGATGTTGCCGTTATAGCTCGGGTGGAAGTTGACCTCGCCACCGACCGTCGGCACGCCCATGCAATTGCCGTAACCGCCGATCCCGGCGACCACGCCGGAGACCAGATGCCGGGTCTTGGGATCGTCCGGCGCCCCGAAGCGGAGCGCGTTCAGGTTGGCGATCGGCCGCGCGCCCATGGTGAAGACATCGCGCATGATGCCGCCGACGCCGGTCGCGGCACCCTGATAGGGCTCGATGAACGAAGGATGGTTGTGGCTCTCCATCTTGAAGATGGCGGCCTGGCCGTCGCCGATGTCGATGACGCCGGCATTCTCGCCCGGTCCCTGGATCACCCACGGAGCCTTTGTGGGAAGCTTCTTCAGGTGGACCCGCGAAGATTTGTAGGAGCAATGCTCCGACCACATCACCGAGAAGATGCCGAGCTCGGTCATCGAGGGCTCGCGCCCCATGATCTCGAGGATCAGGTCGTATTCTTCCGAGGTCAGGCCGTGTTCGGCGATCAGGTTCGGCGTGATCTTCGCCGTGGCAGCACTCATGCCGCAAGAGCCTCCGCCATCGCCTGGAAGATCCCCTGCCCGTCGGTCGAGCCCAGCAGCGCGTCGATCGCGTTCTCCGGATGCGGCATCAGGCCCAGCACGTTCTTGGTGCGGTTGAAGACGCCGGCGATGTTCCGCGCCGAGCCGTTCGGGTTCCAGAGCGGATCGGTGATCGCGCCGTCCGGCGTGCAATAGCGGAAGGCGACCTGGTCGCGGGATTCCAGCTCGTCGAGGGTCTTTTCGTCGGCGGTATAGTTGCCGTCGTGATGCGCGACCGGCACCGAGAGGATCTGGCCCTTCTCGTAGCGCGAAGTGAACAGCGACTGCGAGGTCTCGACCCGCAGGCAGACATTGCGGCAGACGAATTTGAGCCCCGCATTGGGCATCAGCACGCCGGGCAGCAAGCCCGCCTCGCAGATGATCTGGAAGCCGTTGCAGATGCCGAGCACCGCCATGCCCTTCTCGGCGCGCGCCTTGACCTCGCGCAGGATCGGCGAATGCGCGGCGATGGCGCCGCAGCGCAGATAGTCGCCATAGGAGAAGCCGCCCGGCACCAGCACCAGGTCGACCTTGGGCAGCTCGGTGTCGCGGTGCCAGACCAGGACCGGCGGCGTGCCGGAGATCCTGGTCAGCGCCGCCTCGGCATCCTTCTCGCGATTCGAGCCGGGGAAGACAATGATCGCGGATTTCATGGTGTCTCCTTATGCACGGCGGCGCATTTCGTTTGGCGCGTCATGCCCGGGCTTGACCCGGGCGTCCGGTTCCATTCGGCACAAGATCCCCGGATCAAGTTCGGGGATGACGATAAAATCATTCCACCAAATCCACGGCGTAGTTCTCGATGACGGTGTTCGCGAGCAGCTTGGCGCACATCTGGTCGACCGCCGACTTGGCCGCGGCCTTGTCGGTCTCTTTCAGATCGATCTCGATGAACTTGCCCTGGCGGACGTCGCCGACCGATGCGAAGCCGAGCGAATGCAGCGCGTTGGCGATGGCGCGACCCTGCGGGTCCAGGACGCCGTTTTTCAGAGTGATGTGGACGCGGGCTTTCATGGGGGTCGCTTGCGCTCCAGATGTCAGAGGACAGATGTCAGATGTCAGAAGAAAAAGCCGCGTCTGACATCTGATATCTGACATCTGTCTTCTGACTACTGCATTGTAGAGGGGCCCTTCATGTCGCGCGGGCCGCCTTCGGGGAGAATGCCCAGGCGGCGCGCGACTTCCTGATAGGCCTCCTCGACATTGCCGAGGTCGCGGCGGAAGCGGTCCTTGTCCAGCTTCTCGCCGGTGCGGACGTCCCAGAGCCGGCAATTGTCCGGGCTGATCTCATCGGCGAGGACCAGGCGCATCTCCTCGTTCTCGTAGAGCCGGCCGAATTCCAGCTTGAAGTCCACCAGGCGCAGGCCGACGCCGAGGAAGAGGCCGAGCAGGAAATCGTTGATCCGGAGCGACATCGCCAGGATCTCGTCGATGTCCTGGGGCGTCGCCCAGCCGAAAGCGGTGATGTGCTCCTCGGAGACCATGGGATCGCCGAGCTCGTCGGACTTGTAATAATACTCGACGATGGAGCGCGGGAGCTGGGTGCCCTCGGGCATGCCGAAGCGCTTGGAGAGCGAGCCGGCGACCACGTTCCGGACCACGACCTCGAGCGGGATGATCTCCACCTCGCGCACGAGCTGCTCGCGCATGTTCAGGCGGCGCACGAAATGGGTCGGCACGCCGATCTCGCCGAGCCTGGTCATCAGGTATTCGGAGATGCGGTTGTTCAGCACCCCCTTGCCGGTGATCGTGCCCTTCTTCTGATTGTTGAAGGCGGAGGCGTCGTCCTTGAAATACTGCACCAGGGTCCCGGGCTCGGGTCCTTCGAACAGGACCTTGGCCTTGCCCTCATAGATGCGACGACGACGCGTCATCCGATTCTCCCTCTGCCGCGCCGCCCGGCGCGGAAAAGCGGCGGGAATCGCGGGGTTGCGACACGTTCTAGCAGGTAGGGCCCAGGGAAACAATCATCGCACGCCGCGATGCACAATCACGGAGGATGGAGAATAATATTTTCGTTTCAACATCTTATCGAGACAACCCGATGGAGGCGGGACCGGGTTGCGCAAATCGCCGGGGCGCGGCCGGGGCTCGGGTTGTGATTGGCATTTTGCGCCGGCGCCCGCTAAGGATGCGGCGGGCATGGAGGCAGAATGAGGTTTGATATGGTTCGGAAAGCCCTGCTCCTCGCCGCTCCCCTGTTGCTGGCCGGCGCCGCGACCCCCGCTTTTGCCTGGGGGAACGATTCGACGACCTACGATCCGTCGGTCCAGTCCCAATTCTCCGATCCCGACGAGGCGGTCGACAACCTGGCGAACCCGTCCGGCGGCAAAGGCGGCACCGATCTCTCCGTCGAGAGCGGAGGAACCGGCAGCGCCCATGCGGTCGCCCTGCCCGCGCCCGATCCCGCCGATGCCGAGCCGGTCAATCCCGGCTGGCCGATGTGGATGACCTGGCACCAGTAATAAATGCCGCTCCGGCAGAACTCGATTTAGCATTCACGTTCGGTCGTCATCCCGCGACTAGGTCGCGGGATCCACGCCTTGGGGCTCGAAGAAAGACGCCGGAAAGGTCCCGGCGATCAACGCACCTTTCGTGCGGCGCCCAAGGCGTGGATCCCGGCACCTAGTGCCGGGATGACGGCGGAGTTAGCGGCAGCGCGCGAGCAAACCCACCGCCCGCGCTCACGACATCGTCGGCAGGAGCAGCGCGCCGCTCAGCAGGAGGGCGCCGATCACGGTCACGAGGACCGGGCCGAACAGGCTGAAGGCGCGGCTGGCGACCGCGCTGTGCGGCAGGCGCAGCACGATCTGGTGCCGCACCAGGATGCTGGTCACGCCCATGATCGAGAGCGTGATCGCCATGCCGACCGCGATCGCCAGGGTCATGGCGATGCCGCTCAGGACGATGCCGTTGGTCAGCGCGAAAACCAGGATCAGGATCGCGCCCGAGCACGGGATGAAACCCGCCGCGAAGCCCAATATCCCCTGCTCCTTGTGGCTGCCGGGAACATGGGCGCAATGCGCGCCGTGTTCGTGATGGTCGTGCCCATGGTCATGCCCATGGACATGCCCGTGATCGTGACCATGCGCATGGGCGTGCGCATGGCCGCCGCCGCGGAGCGCGGTGACCAGCATGCCGATGCCGATCAGCAGGATCGCCGCGTAGCTGAAGACCCGTAGGCCATCCACCTCGTCCACCGGCGAGGCCAGGCTCTCCGAGAGGATGAAATGGACCACGGTCACGATGACGATGGCGCCGATCACATGGGCGAGCGAGATCCAGCTCGCCATGGCGACGCCGCGCAGCGGATGGGCATGCCGCCCGAGGAAATAGCCGACGATCACGGTCTTGCCATGGCCCGGCCCGAGCGCATGGAACACGCCGTAGAGGAAGCCGATCACCAGCCCGCCCCAGAGCGCCCAGGGATGGTCGCCGGATTTGATCTCCATGAGCTGGTCGTTGATCACCCGGTTGATCCGGGCCTGCAGCATGATGACCGATCGGCCGGCGCGGCGGAGCCAGGAGGGCTGCGCCGCCGGCGCATCGCTGGCGGCCGGCGCCGGTGCGGCGCTCGCATCATCCGAGCTCCCGCCGCCGACCCCGAAGGGCGAGACGCTGTCGGCACGCACCGCGGCGAGCGGCATCACCGCGAACAGCGCGAGCAGCACGGCGAAGGCCAGGCGCAGGGTCAGTGACATGAAAGCGTGATCTCCTGCGGGTAGACGAACCCGCCGTAATAGGCGTTCTCGGTGTCGTCGCGGATCTTCGGCGTGCAGGTGACGCCCTTGTTGCCGTTGAACAGGATCGGCTGGTCCTTGGCGAGATCGACCTCGACATAGAATTCGCGGTCGTTGATCTCGACCTTCAGCTTCTGGGTCCTGGGATCGATCGGCTTCGGCAGCTTCACGGTGAAGACGAAGGTGACGATCTTGTTCTTCGCCGCCGCGACGAAGTCGATCGGCTGCAGGATGCCGACATCCTTGCCGTCGACCCATTCGTAGTTGAAGTAGCGGAACTGCTTCAGGTTGGGCAGGGTCCCTCCGGCGACGGTCTTGCTCTCCGCCGCGTCGAAGACGCCGTCGCCGTTCTTGTCGAATTGCTGGATCAAGGTATCGCTGAACACTTCGTCGAATTTCCAGGACTGCTCGATCGCGGTGATCTTGTCTCCGGCGAAGAGGAACACGACCCGGTCCTCGATGAAGACGTGGGGATGCGCGGACGCGGCTCCGGAGAAAGCCAGTGAGCAGATCACGGCCAGCACCGCCCCCAGGACGCGGAGCACGGTCTAGAAGGTCGAATCGGCGGAGACCACCATCGCGCAGCCGCAGATCGGGCAGACCACGATCTCCTGGCTGCCGGCGGGTTTCAGGCCCTTGGCAATCTGGCCGTCGAGCGTCGTGCGCGCCGAACGCATCAGCGCGTCATGGCCGTCGGCATTGCCGGCGCCGCAGCGCAAAGCATAGGCGGCCTTCACGTCGGCCGGCATCGGCTCGGTCGAGAAGGCACGCGCCGCGGCGGCACCCCCGACGAAGGCGGCACTGCCGGTGAATACGGTCGTCAGTAACTTACGTCTGGTCAGCATTGGGGCTCCGATTCCCCCGCCTCCACGCCGCCGGAAGCTAACCCATTGCCCGGATTGGAGCAACCGCGGCGGCGATCACTTTTGCTCAGTGGCTGTGTTG
>DASZYM010000483.1:0-4920 GCA_035545355.1 Dongiaceae bacterium | reverse complement strand
CCGCCCTTCTGCGCCAGGCCGGAGACGTCCAGCACCATCGCCGCCTTGCCGTCGAGATGCGCCGCCATGCCCAGGATGCCGCCGATGGTCAGCACGCCGGTGCCGCCCACGCCGGTTACCGCGATGTTGAACGGCTGCAACAATGGCGCGGCTTCCGGCGGCTCCGGCAGCGCGACCTCGCCCAGCTCCAGGCCCTCGCCCTTCTTCGGCTGCACGCCCTTGATGGTCACGAAGGACGGGCAGAAGCCCTTGAGGCAGGAGAGATCGACATTGCAGGCCGATTGGTTGATCTCGCGCTTGCGCCCCATCGGCGTCTCTTTGGGCTCGATGGCGATGCAGTTGCTTTGCACCGAGCAGTCGCCGCAGCCCTCGCAGACCCTGGCATTGATGAACACCCGCTCGACCGGCTCGGGCGCCAGCTTGCGATGGCGCTTGCGGCGCAGCTCCGCGGCGCAGCCCTGGTCATAGACGATGACGCTGCAGCCTTCATATTCGCGGAACTCCTCCATCGCGCGGTCGATATGCTCGCGCGGATGGGTGGTGACTCCGGCCGGGAAGTCGCCCGCCGGCAGGTTCGACAGATCGTCGCTCAGGACGGCGATATGCTGCACGCCCTCGTCGCGGATCTGGTTCACGAGCTGCGCCAGGGAGAGCGGCCCATCGACCGGCTGGCCGCCGGTCATCGCCACGGCTTCGTTCCAGAGCAGCTTGTAGGTGATGTTGATCTTGGCTGCGACCGCCTGGCGGATGGCGAGGATGCCGCTGTGATAATAGGTGCCGTCGCCGAGATTGACGAAGATGTGCTTGTCCTTGGAATAGGGCGCGATGCCCATCCAGGTGATGCCCTCGGCGCCCATATGGGTGAAGGTGTCGGTGCGGCGGTCCATCCACTGCACCATGAAGTGACAGCCGATGCCGGCCGCCGCGCGGCTGCCTTCGATCACCTTGGTCGAGGTATTGTGCGGGCAGCCGGGGCAGTAATGCGGCATCCGGTTGACCAGCGGGGCGTAGCCGTTGAGGCGCTGCTCGCGCGCCACGAACCACTCGACCCGCGCCTTTAGCCGTTCCTTGATATCGGCGGGGATGTCCATGCGCAGCAGCCGCGCGACGATCGCCTGCGCCACCAGGGCTTCCGAGAGCTCGCGGTCGAGCGGGAGGAACGGCACTTCATGCTCGTCGAACTTGCCGACGATGCGCGGCCGCACATCGGTGCGCCAGTTGAAGAGATGCTGCTTGATCTGGTTCTCGATGATTTCGCGGCGTTCCTCGATGATCAGGACTTCTTCGAGGCCCTGCGAGAAGGCCCGGATACCGGCGGGCGGCAATGGCCAGGGCATGCCGACCTTGAACAGGCGGAGCCCGATCGCCTCCGCCATCTCCCGGTCGATCCCGAGCTGGTCCAAAGCCTCGCGCACATCCTCGAAGGCCTTGCCCGAGGCGACGATGCCGAAGCGCGGCCGTTTGCTGTCGATGATCAGGCGGTCGACGCCGTTGACGCTGCCGAACTCGATCGCCGCATAGGCCTTGTAGGTCTGCAGGCGATGGTCCTGGGACCAGCGGTCGTCCGGCCAGCGGATATGCAGCCCGCCTTCGGGGATCGCAAAATTCGGCGGCTCGACGAAGCTGCATTGCTCCTGGTCGAGATCGACCACGGCGGTCGATTCCACCGTGTCCGACAGCACCTTCATCGCCACCCAGCAGCCGGAATAGCGCGACATCGCCAGACCCAGGAGGCCCATGCGCACGAATTCATGCACGCTCGACGGATAGAGAACCGGGATCACCGCCGACATGAAGGCGTGATCCGATTGGTGCGGGATCGAGGAGGACTTGGCGCCGTGATCGTCGCCGGCGAGGCAGAGCACGCCGCCATGCTGCGCGGTGCCGGCGGCATTGGCGTGCTTCAGCACGTCGCCGGAGCGATCGACGCCCGGCCCCTTGCCGTACCAGATGCCGAACACGCCGTCCTTGCTGGCGCCCGGCCAGATGCCGACCTGCTGCGTGCCCCAGATCGCGGTCGCCGCCAGGTCCTCGTTGATCGCCGGCTGCACATGCACGTCATGGACCTGGAGAAACTTGCGGGCGCGGCCCAGCGCGCTGTCGTAACCGCCGAGCGGCGATCCGCGATAGCCCGAAACAAAACCGCCGGTGTTGAGGCCGGCGGCGCGGTCGCGACGGATCTGGACCATGGGAAGGCGGACCAGGGCCTGGATGCCGCTCATCAGCACCCGGCCGGAGGTCTTCTTATAGACGTCCTCAAGCGATACGTCGGTTCGGATCATGGATACGCATCCCTCGATTCGCGAAAGCCTCGACCCCTTCACCTCAAAATAGTGACGGCCGCCGGGAAGGTCCTTGCGTATTGCATCAACCCGCCGGACGCTTTCTTGTTTCTCGGAGCGGCATGGGCGGAATTTTCTGGCGTCCGCGTCGATGTTGCGCCGCAGCGTACGCGACAGATGGCTTTTACAGCCGCTCCCGCTAGGATGCGGCGATGGCACAAATCGAAAGCAATCTCGACCGGCGCGGAGAGGCGTACGGGCGCAACCGCGAGGCGCTGGCCGGCGCGGTCGCGACCCTCAAGGCCCATGTGAACAAGGTCGCCGAAGGCGGCGGCGAGGCCGCCCGCACGCGGCATTTGAAGCGCGGCAAGCTGCTGCCGCGCGACCGCGTCCGCACCTTGCTCGATACCGGTTCGCCTTTCCTCGAACTGTCACAGCTCGCCGCCTGGGGCATGTATGACGGTGAGGTGCCTTGCGCCGGGATGATCACCGGCATCGGCCGTGTCTCGGGGCGGGAATGTCTGATCCTCGCCCATGACGCGACGGTCAAGGGCGGCACCTATTACCCGATGACGGTGAAGAAGCACCTGCGCGCCCAGGCGATCGCCCAGGCCAACCGGCTGCCCTGCATTTACCTGGTCGATAGCGGCGGCGCCAACCTGCCGAACCAGGACGAGGTCTTCCCCGACCGCGAGCATTTCGGCCGCATCTTCTACAACCAGGCGCGCATGTCGGCGGAAGGCATCCCGCAGATCGCCGTGGTGATGGGAAGCTGCACGGCGGGTGGCGCTTATGTCCCGGCAATGTCCGACCAGACCATCATGGTCAGGAACCAGGCCACCATCTTCCTCGCCGGCCCGCCGCTGGTGAAAGCCGCGACCGGCGAGGTGGTGAGCGCCGAAGACCTGGGCGGCGCCGAAGTCCATACCCGCACCTCGGGCGTCGCCGATTACATGGCGGAGAACGACGCCCAGGCCTTGGGGCAGGCGCGCAGCATCGTCGCCAACCTCAATCTGACGAAAAGCCACGGATTGGAGCTGAAAGAGCCGCGCGCGCCGCTCTACGATCCGCAGGAGATCTACGGCATCGTCTCCGCCGATCCCAGGAAGCCTTACGACGTGCGCGAGATCATCGCCCGTATCGTCGATGCTTCCGAGTTCGACGAGTTCAAGCCGCTCTATGGGCCGACGCTCGTCACCGGCTTCGCGCATATCTGGGGCTATCCGGTCGGCATCGTCGCCAATAACGGCGTGCTGTTCTCGGAATCCTCGCTGAAGGGTGCGCATTTCATCGAGCTCTGCAGCCAGCGCGGCATTCCGCTGGTCTTCCTGCAGAACATCACCGGCTTCATGGTGGGGAAGAAATACGAGGCCGGCGGCATCGCCAAGGACGGTGCCAAGATGGTGACCGCCGTCTCCTGCGCCGCCGTGCCGAAGCTCACTGTCATCATCGGCAACAGCTTCGGCGCCGGCAATTACGGCATGTGCGGCCGCGCCTACGACCCGCGCTTCCTCTGGATGTGGCCCAATGCCCGGATCGCCGTCATGGGCGGCGAGCAGGCCTCGAACGTGCTGGCGCAGGTGCGCCGCGACGGGATCGAGGCGAAAGGCGGCAAATGGTCGGCGGAAGAGGAGGCGGCCTTCAAGTCGCCGATCGCCGCGCAATATGAGAAGCAGAGCGATGCCTATTACGCGACGGCGCGGCTCTGGGATGATGGGCTGATCGATCCGGCCGAGACCCGCAACGTGCTGGGCCTGGCCCTCTCCGCCGCACTCAACGCGCCGCAAGAGGAGACACGCTTCGGCGTGTTCCGCATGTGAGGTTCAGCCTGTGAGCCTGCTCACCGAACATCGGAACGGCGTCGCCTGGCTGACGCTCAATCGGCCGGAGGTGCACAACGCCTTCGACGAGACGCTGATTGCCGGCTTGACCGAAGCCTTCGCGGCGGCGGCCAGCGACGACAAAGTCCGCACGATCGTGCTGCGCGCCCTGGGCAAGAGCTTCTCCGCCGGTGCCGACCTGAACTGGATGAAGCGCATGGCAGGCTTCTCCGAGGAAGAGAACCTGGCCGATGCCAAGAAGCTGGCCGCGCTGTTGCAGGCGATCGACACCAGCCCGAAGCCGGTGATCGCCCGCATCCACGGCAATGCCTTCGCCGGCGCCATCGGGCTCATTGCCTGCAGCGATCTGGCCGTGGCGGTGCAGGAGGCGGAGTTCGCCGTCACCGAGGTGCGCCTCGGCCTCATCCCCGCGGTGATCAGCCCATACCTGATCCGCGCCATGGGCGCGCGGCAGGCGCGGCGCTGGTTCCTGACCGCGGAGCGCTTCTCCGCCGAGCAGGCTTTGGCGATGAACCTGGTGCATGAAGTGGTCGCGGCCGATCAGCTCGATGCCTGTGTCGATCACTGGATCAATGCGGTGCGTCGGGCGGGGCCGCAGGCGCTGAAGGCGGCGAAGGACCTGGTGAAGGCGGTCGATCCCTCGCCCGATGCCGCGTTGATCGAGGAAACCGCGCGCCGCATCGCCGCGATCCGTGCGAGCGCCGAGGGCAAGGAAGGCGTCTCCGCCTTCCTGGAGAAGCGCAAGCCGGGCTGGATGCCGTGACGCGTCCAATCGACACCGTCCTGATCGCCAATCG
>DASZYM010000482.1:0-8209 GCA_035545355.1 Dongiaceae bacterium | reverse complement strand
GCCTTGTCGAGCACCTGGGGATAGGGATAGGCGAGGCCGACGAGCTGGCGGATGAAATCGCCGCCTTTCTCGATCACATCCTTGCGCACGCCGGCGATCTGGTCTTCCAGCGGCTTCACGAATTTCGGCAGGTATTCGATCAGCAACCCGGTGCGGTCCTTGTCGCTGTTGTTCGGCATCGCGCAATGCCAGCAGAGGCCGTAGAAAACCGCGACATCGCCCGCCTTGCCCACCATCCGCTCGGTCTCGGGCGGGAGCTTGGCCGGCTCGTCGGGATAGCGGCCGAGCTTCTGGGTATGCGGCACGATCGCGGTGGCGCCGTTCTCCTCGGTGAAATCGTCGAGCAGGATCGTCGCCTGCATGTTCATCGGAAACGACGGATTGATGTTGGTCGGAAAGCTCGACCGCTTGTAGAGATCCCAGTACGGGTAGTCGATATGCAGCTCCTGCCCCGGCCCGCCGGGCAGCAGCCGGTTGGCGGCGATCGAGCCCAGGATGAACTCGTCGCCGAGGAACGCCTTCACGATCGAGACCACCGGCTCGCGCCGCAGCATGGTCGTGAAGATGTCGCCCTTGTTGAGCAGGTTCCAGACCCGGCGCTGCAGGTGCAGCTTGTCTTTATGCTGGCCCTGGAAATGGGTGACCTTCTCCGCGCCGCGATCGCTCTCATCCATGATGATCCGCCTGGCCTCGGCGATCTCCGCCGGGGTGAAGACCTGCGGCAGCAGGAAATAGCCCTTGCCGTGCAGCATCTCATCGACCCAGGCCTGGACCTGCGCGGCTTGCGGCACCGGACCGTTGGGCGAAACCGAACCATCCATGGCATCTCTCCCGCGAAGATTCTTATGGCCGGAAGTTTGACACCCGCCCTGCATCAGGAATAGATCAAGGCAACATCAAAAACGCATCAGCCCGGGACGGGGCGGCGGGTGGCGCAGCGCTACACCATCAAGCAGATCGCGGCCCAGGCGGGGATCAGCACCGCGACGGTGGACCGCGTGCTGAACGGGCGCCCCGGCGTGCATCACCAGACGCGGCTTCGGGTCGAGCGCGCCATCGCCGAGCTCGACCGGCGCGCCGCCGCTTCGCTGGCGATCGGCTGGAATCTCTATGTCGACGTCATCATGCATTCGCCGCTGCGCTTCACCGCCTTGGTGCAGGCGGCGGTCGAGCGCGCGCTGGCCGATCTCGATCCCTTCCGCGTCTCCGCGCGCTTCCATCTGTTCGAGGATATCGGCACGCCCGAGCTGGTGCGCCGGATCGAGGCCCGCGCGGCGGACCGCCCGGGCGGCATCATCCTCAAGGCCTCCGACGAGCCCGCGATCGCCGATGCGGTCGACCGGGTGACCGCGCTGGGCGTGCCGGTCGTGACCCTGGTCACCGACCTGCCGCGCTCCCGGCGCCTGGCCTATGTCGGCATGGACAACCGCGCCGCCGGCCGCACCGCGGCCTTCCTGCTCGGCCGGATTCTCGGCGACCGAAGAGGCGCCATCATCGCCCATGTCGGCAGCCATAATTTCCAGGGCGAGGAAGAGCGCGAGATCGGCTTCCGCGCGCTGTTGCGCGAGCGGTTTCCGAGACTGTCCGTCGTCGAAGTGAGCGGCAGCTACGGCCTCGACCGGGAGACCCGCCGCCGGGTCGGCGCCTCTCTCAAGGAGCGCCGCGACATCGTCGGCGTCTACAGCATGGGCGGCGGCAATCGCGGCATCCTGGAAGCCTTCGACGATGCGGGGCGCCCGGTCCTGGCCTATATCGGCCACGACCTCGACGCCGAGAACCGCGCCTTGCTGGAAGCCGGCCGGATCGACGCGATCATCGACCACGACCTGATCGCCGATGCCCGCGACGCCTTGCGCGCCATCCTGCACCACCACCGCAGGATCGAAGCGCGGCACACGACGCAGCCGAGCCGGGCCATGGTCATCACGCGCTACAATATGTGAGAGACGGTGCTGGCTCGGCTGGCGGATTTCTCTCTGCGACATCGTGGCTGCAATCAACCCAACCTTACCGCCCCATCTTGGGGCGGAAACGCAGACGGGGTGCGAGCGTGGCAATGCACGTCACGTGCGTGAAGATTTTCAACGATCCTATCTCACTATCACCGCCCGCTCCAGATGGGGCGGTAAGGTGGAGTTGATGCAGTCGTGAATCTCGCCATACTGATGCGGCACGCGATCCGGCGCGCCGCTCGAAATGCGAGAGAACGATGTCGCTCGCCCAACCGCCCCGCCGCGCCTTCCAGACCTTCATGGATTTCCCTCTCGCGACCGATCTCGACACGCTCGATGCCGATGTCGCGATCATCGGCATGCCCTACGGCGATCCCTACACGCCGGAGGAGATGACCAACGACCAGAGCAACGCACCGACCGCCATACGGCGCGCCTCGCGCCGCACCGCGACCTGCACGACATCACCTGCATCACGGCCGGCTACCTGATCCTGAACTGCATCGGCGCGGCCGTGCGCGCGGGCTATTTCGAGCGCAAGAACTAGCGCGCGGAGCGACGCGCTCCGATCAGCGATCGATCGCTTTCTGCGCGGCCTCGCCATAGCGGTTGCCGTGCACCGGGATCGCCGCGACCGCTGCTTCGAGCTCGCGGAGATCGGCGGGCGAGAGCGAGACGCGGGCGGCGGCCAGGTTCTCCTCCAGCCGGTGCAGCTTGGTGGTGCCGGGGATCGGCACGATCCAGGGCTGCTGCGCCAGGATCCAGGCGAGCGCGATCTGCGCCGGCGTCACCTTCTTGGCCCGGGCGATCTCGGCGACCTTGTCGGCGAGGCCCTGATTGGCACGGCGCGATTCCTCGGAGAAGCGCGGCAGGGTGTTGCGGAAATCGCCCTCGGTGAACTTGGTGCTGGCATCGACCGAACCGACCAGGAAGCCGCGGCCGAGCGGGCTGAACGGCACGAAGCCGATGCCGAGCTCCTGCAATGTCGGAAAGACCGAGTCCTCCGGCTCGCGCCACCACAGCGAATATTCGCTCTGCAGGGCCGAGACCGGCTGCACCGCATGGGCGCGGCGGATGGTCTGGGCGCCGGCTTCGGAGAGGCCGAAATGCCGGACCTTTCCGGCCTTGATCAGCTCCTTGACCGCGCCCGCCACATCCTCGATCGGCACCGCGCGATCGACGCGGTGCTGGTAGAGCAGGTCGATATAGTCGGTGTTCAGCCGTTTCAGCGACGCCTCGACCACCGCGCGGATATGCTCCGGCCGGCTGTTGGTGCCCGGAGTCTGCTGGCCGGTCTTGGGATCGATGTTGAAGCCGAACTTGGTCGCGATCGCGACCTGCCGGCGGACCGGCGCCAAGGCCGCGCCGACCAGCTCCTCATTGGTGAAGGGCCCGTAGACCTCCGCCGTGTCGAACAAGGTGACGCCGCGCTCCACCGCCCCGCGGATCAGTGCGATGCCGGCGGCCTGATCGACAGCGGTTCCATAGGCATGGCTCAGCCCCATGCAGCCGAGGCCGATCGCCGAGACTTCGAGACTTCCGAGCTTGCGTTTCTGCATCTGGACTCTCCGTGAATGATGTTGGGCTAGCGGGCAACGCCCAGCTTCGAGGCCTCGTCGTAGCGTTCGCCCTGCACGGGGATCGCGGCGATCGCCTGATCGATGTCGCGCAGGTCGGCGGCCGAGAGCGAGACCGAAGCGGCGGCGATGTTCTCCTCGAGCCGATGCAGCTTGGTGGTGCCGGGGATCGGCACGATCCAGGGCTTTTGCGCCAGGACGAAAGCGATCGCGATCTGCGCCGGCGTCACGCGCTTCTGGCCGGCGAGATCGGCGATGCGATCGACCAGCACCTGGTTTGCCCGGCGCGCATCGTCGGAGAAGCGCGGCAGCCGAGCCCGTTGATCGCCGTCCTTGAACTTGGAGCCGGCATCGATCGCGCCGACCAGGAAGCCGCGCCCCAGCGGGCTGAACGGCACGAAGCCGATGCCGAGCTCCTCAAGGGTCGGAAAGTGCGTTTCCTCGGGCTCGCGCCACCACAGGGAATACTCGCTTTCGAGCGCCGTCACCGGCTGCACCGCATGGGCCCGGCGCACCATCTCGGTGCTCGCCTCCGACATGCCGAAGTGGCGCACCTTGCCGGCGGCGATCAGCTCCTTCACCGTTCCCGCGACCTCCTCGATCGGCACTGCCGGATCGACGCGATGCTGGTAGAGCAGATCGATGAAATCGGTCCGCAGGCGCTTGAGGCTGGCTTCCACGACTTTCCGGATGTGGTCGGGGCGGCTGTTGAAGCCGGCGATGCGCTTGCCCGTCGCGTAGTCGATGGCGCGGCCGAATTTGGTGGCGATCACGACCTGGCGGCGCACCGGCTCCAGCGCCTCGCCGACCAGCTCTTCATTGACGAACGGGCCGTAACCCTCCGCGGTGTCGAAGAAGGTGACGCCGCGCTCGACCGCCGCGCGGACCAGCGCGATCGCCCCGGCTTTGTCGATCGCCTGTCCATAGGCATTGGTCAGTCCGAGGCAGCCGAGACCGATGGCCGAGACTTCGAGGGCTCCGAGCTTGCGCTTCTGCATGGGGACGCTCCGTGGGGTGTTCTGGATTGGCGGGGGATGCGACCTTAGAGCGCGTTCGTGGAGGATAGAATTGCGTTTGCGGCGAGTCTGATGCCCGAGGCGAAGACCTATACCGGCTCCCCCCTTTTCTGGGCGCGTAAAGGCGAGTCAAGCATCTGATATTTCAGACAGAGATCGCATCCGAGGTGCGCGATGCGATTCTTCGTGTGGTCTAGGTCCGGTCTAAGTTGGCGGCCCAGCCCGCCGGTTCCTCGAGCAACCACGGGTCGCTGTGTAGGGAAGTTTTCACGCTCAGTCTTCACCTCGTCCTCCCCTTGCTCTTCCGGTTGACCGGCGACAGACGCTAGCCTAGAACAAAACAAGAATGAATGGCACCCTGCTGATCGGCGCCTCGGGGCGCGATTACTTCTACACGCCCTATCCCCGGGCCACGCGCTGGCGCGCCGATCCGTCGAACTATGCCTTCGCCTGGTGGGACGAGACCGGCCATTGGCAGCTCGCCTATATCGGCGAAACCGCGAATCTCAGGAGCCGCATGGCGACGCACAGCCAGTGGTCAGCAGCCGCGAAGCTGGGCTGCACCCATGTGCTGGTCAATTTGAATGCCGGCGGTCTGATCGCGCGGCGCACCGAGGAGCAAGACCTGATCCTGAAGCACCAGCCCTTGCTCAACGCCCAGCATCTGAAGCCATCAAAGCCGCGCCCGGCGCGCAACGGCTACTACCCGAGCGGCTGGTAGAGGATCTCGAATAGGCGCAGAAACTGTACTCTTTTTGTTCTAATCTGTCAAGGCCCGTCCCGGGCCTGCAACCGTCGGGAGCAGACAGGACGGCGTCGTTGACGGATCGCCTTACGCGCTGAGCTTGGTCTTCAGCCGCTCGTTGAGCATGGCCGGGTTGGCCTTGCCGCCGGTCGCCTTCATCACCTGGCCGACGAAGAAGCCGAACAGCTTGTCCTTGCCCGAGCGGTACTCGGCGACCTTGTCGGCGTTCTTGGCCAGGATCTCGTCGATCGAGGCGTCGATGGCGCCGGTATCGGTGACCTGCTTCAGGCCCTTCTCCTCGACGATCTCGGCCGGCGCCTTGCCGCTTTCGAACATCGCCGCGAAGACGTCCTTGGCGATGCGGCCGGAGATCGTGTTGTCCTGGATCAGGCCGACGAGCTCGCCCAGGTGCCGGGCCGAGATCGGGCTCTCGGTGATGTCCTTGCCGGATTTGTTGAGCACGCCGAACAGCTCGGAGATCACCCAGTTCGCGGTGAGCTTCGCATCGCGGCCCTTCGCGGCCTGCTCGTAGTAGTCGGCCGTCTCCTTCTCCGCGACCAGCACGCCGGCATCGTAATCCGAGAGGCCGAACTCGCTGGTGAAGCGCGCGCGCTTGGGATCGGGCAGCTCCGGCAGGCCGGCCTTCAGCCTGGCCACCCAATCGGCCTTGAGCTTCAGCGGCAGCAGGTCGGGATCCGGGAAATAGCGGTAGTCATGCGCATTCTCCTTCGAGCGCATCGAGCGCGTGACGCCCTTGTTGGTATCCCAGAGCCGCGTCTCCTGGACGATGGTGCCGCCCTCCTCGATCACCTCGATCTGGCGACGCGCCTCGTATTCGATCGCGGCCGCGACGAAGCGGATCGAGTTCACGTTCTTGATCTCGCAGCGCGTGCCCAATTCGCCGCCGGGCTTGCGCACGGAGACGTTGACGTCGCAGCGCATGGAGCCTTCGTCCATGTTGCCGTCGCAGGTGCCGAGATAGCGCAGGATCGAGCGCAGCTTGCGCAGATACGCCGCCGCCTCTTCCGAGCTGCGCATGTCGGGCTCGGAGACGATCTCCATCAGCGCGACGCCGGAACGATTGAGATCGACATAGGTCTTGGTCGGATGCTGGTCGTGCAGGCTCTTGCCCGCGTCCTGCTCGAGATGCAGGCGGGTGATGCCGACCTCGCGCCGCCGGCCCTCCGGCAGATCGAGGATGATCGTGCCCTTGCCCACGATCGGCTGGGTGTACTGGCTGATCTGATAGCCCTGCGGCAGATCGGCGTAGAAATAGTTCTTCCGGTCGAAGACAGACTTCAGGTTGATCTCGGCATTGAGGCCGAGCCCGGTCTTCACCGCCTGCTCGATGCAGTACTCGTTGATCACCGGCAGCATGCCAGGGAAGCCGGCATCGACCAGGCTGACCTGCGTGTTCGGCTCGGCGCCGAACCTGGTGGCGGCGCCGGAGAACAGCTTCGAATTGGAGATCACCTGGGCATGCACTTCGAGGCCGAGGATGACCTCCCACTTGCCGGTCTTGCCTTCGATCAGGTTCTTCTCGTCGATGGTCGACATCTCGGTCGCTTTCTTCGTAGTCCGCTTCGTTCTTCGACCCCTCATCCCTGCCTTCTCCCTCAAGGGGAGAAGGGGGTTTATTCGCCGCTGCCGCGGCAGGTCTCGGTCGAAAGCCCTCTCCCCCTGAGGGAGAGGGTTGGGTGAGGGGTCGACGGGTCTATCCGCATCAAACTCAATAACCTTCCGGCGCCAAAGTGAACGACGCGGCGCGCTCGATGGCGCGGCCGGCGCGCAGCACCGTCTCTTCGTCGAAGGCGCGGCCGATGAGCTGCAGCCCGAGCGGCAGGCCGCGGCCATCGACGCCCGCCGGCACCGAGATGCCCGGGAGCCCGGCGAGGTTCACCGTCACGGTGAAGACGTCGTTCAGATACATCGCGACCGGATCGTCGAACTTCTCCTCGAGGCCGAAAGCGGCAGTCGGCGTGGACGGCGTCAAGACCACGTCGACATCCTTGAAGGCGTCGGTGAAGTCCTTGAGGATCAGCGCGCGGATCCGCTGCGCCCGCACATAATAGGCATCGTAATAGCCCGCCGAGAGCACATAGGTGCCGATCATGATGCGGCGCTTCACTTCCTTGCCGAAGCCTTCGGCGCGGGTCTTCTCGTACATGTCGTCCAGGCTCTCGCCCGGCACGCGCAGGCCGAAACGCACGCCGTCATAGCGCGCGAGGTTCGACGACGCCTCCGCCGGTGCGATGATGTAATAGACCGGCAAAGCGTATTTGGTATGCGGCAGCGAGATCTCCTTGACCTCGGCGCCCTGCTCCTTCAGCCAGGCCGCCCCCTGGTCCCAGAGCCTGGCGATCTCCGGCGCCAGACCGTCGAGGCGGTATTCCTTCGGAATGCCGACTTTCAATCCCTTCACGCCGCCTTCGACCGCCTTGCGGAAGTCGGGCACGGCGATATCGACCGAGGTCGAATCCTTCGGATCGTGCCCGGCCATCGCCGTCAGCATGATCGCACAGTCCTCGACGCTGCGGCACATCGGCCCCGCCTGATCCAGCGACGAGGCGAAAGCGACGATGCCCCAGCGCGAGCAGCGGCCATAGGTCGGCTTCAGGCCGACGATGCCGGTGAAGGCCGCCGGCTGGCGGATCGAGCCGCCGGTATCGGTGCCGGTCGCCGCGATCGCCATGCGCGCCGCGACCGCCGCGGCCGAGCCGCCGGAGGAGCCGCCGGGCACCAGCCGCGAATTGTCGCCGCGGCGGCGCCAGGGATTGGTGACCGGCCCGTGGTAGGAGGTGCCGTTGCTGGAGCCCATGGCGAACTCGTCCATGTTGAGCTTGCCCAGCATCACCGCGCCCGCCTTCCAGAGGTTGGCGGTCACGGTCGATTCATAGGTCGGCTTGAACCCGTCGAGGA
>DASZYM010000481.1:0-12404 GCA_035545355.1 Dongiaceae bacterium | reverse complement strand
GTCGATATCGTCGGGACAGGCCGACGAGCCGCAGACCAGGTCCTTCATCGCGCGCATCAGCACGTAGTCGCCCGGCCGCGACCAGGGATCGTCGAGGAAGATCGCGTTCGCGGCGCTGATGCCGGTGTTGTAGAAGAGGTTGACCGCCTGCCAACCCGGCCGCCGCGCGAGGCCATAACCTTCGAGCGCCTTGTTGAAATTGTCCGAGCAGCTCGGATGGCCGGGGTAGCCCGCATCCTCGTAGAAGCGGTTGGTGCAGGCGAGGCCAAACGTGTCGTGACGGCCGACCGTGTCCTGCACCACCTCGACCAGCGGCTGCATGTCGGTGTCGAAGAATTTCGAGGCGAGGCCCGGCCCCGGATAGACCATGCCGAGCAAGGTGCGGGTCGTCGTCATGTCGAGGCCGCGCTCGACGCCGCCCTGCAGGCGGCGGGCATCGAAGGCGAGGAAGTCCGAGCACTGCCGGCCCTCGGCATCGATGACCTGGATGTACTGGCCTTCCTTCACCGCGTAGGAAATCGCCGTGCAGCGCGGCACGTGATACTCGGCAACCAGATCGCCGAGCGGCTCGGGCA
The DNA here is from genome assembly GCA_035545355.1 of Dongiaceae bacterium. Classification (GTDB taxonomy): domain Bacteria; phylum Pseudomonadota; class Alphaproteobacteria; order Dongiales; family Dongiaceae; genus Dongia. The sequence goes on along the minus strand of DASZYM010000481.1, from coordinate 11,829 downwards.
AAGGCGGCGCGATCAGCGGCGTCACCCGCGCGCGGTGCACGATCACCGAGAGGTCGGTCGCCGGCAATTCGCCGTCGGTGACGCGCTCCGGCCCCGGCGCGTGCAGGACGAGATCGAGGTCGCGCTGCGCCTGCAGGATCGCCGATTGTCCGGCACGGCCGTCGCCGCCGAGCAGGATCGCGGCGCGGTCGATGCGAGGCGGGATGTTGCGGGCGCGCAAGGTGCGGGCGATCGCGGGACCGTTCTCGCCCTCGCCCTTCAGAACGCGGTTGATGCCGGAGGCGTCGCCGTCCGGCTTCAGCCCGAGCGCGTCGAATGCGGGCCTCCCGTCGTCCCCGAAGGCGGCGACCGCGCAGGCCTGGCGGCCCTCGCGATCGACGATCTCGACCCGGTCGCCGGCGAAAAGGTGGAGGATCAGCCCGCCCAGCCCCGCCAGGCGGTAGCGCTCGATTCCCGGATCGAGCCTGGGCAGGCCGGGTTCCCGGAAGCGCAGGCGCGGCGCCGGCAGATTCATGGCGGCCTCCGTTGGAGCGACCAATTTCAGGCCAAAAGAATACCGCTTCGGCCTAGTGGCTCACAAGGATAAACCGCGGCAGGAAACGGTCAGGGCGCGCAACTGCGCTGCTCGATGGGGTCGAGGCCGTTATTCGGCGTGGTGCAGAAGCCGGGATCGGCCTTCCCTTCCTTGGCATCGGTCAGGAAATACGCCCAGGCCTCGGGATGCTTGACCCGGGTCCACCAGGCCCAGCCGCCCTTCGGCGTATTGGCGGCGACGGCACTGTATTCGGAGGCGATCGGCGCACGCGCGGATTCCCAGAGCGGATTGCCTTCGCCCGTCAGCCACAGGAACACCAGATCCGTGTGCTCCTCGTTCGGGAGATAGACGCCGCAGCGCCACATCTTGAGGCCGACCACGAAGCTCATGATGTCCTCGCAGCCCTGCGACCAGGTGGTCTTCACCTCGGTATAACCCTTGGGGAAATTCCCGAGCAGCGCCTCCAGGGCCGGGTCCGCCTTCGGCAATTCGTCCGGTTGGAGCGTCATCGGCTTCGGATCGCCGAAGGCCTGGCGCCGCGGATCGGAGAAGAAGACGACCGCATCATCCGCCGCGCCTTGGCGCCAGGCGATATGCGCCTCCATGGCGTCCCAGAGCAGCGAAGGCGTCACCCGTGCGAGCTGGATGTGCACTTCCGAGACCACGGCCTTGCCGCCGGCATCCGCCACGTCCGAGAGATAGGTGACCAGCGAGACCGCGTAAGGCGCGTAGAGCGGATCCTGCTGCCGGATCACGGCCAGGGCCGCCGGCCATACCGAATCGAAATCCGGCATGGCCTTGATATCCACGCTGTGCAACGGCTTGAGATCGAGCCCGCTCAGGTCCACCGCCTGGGCATCGCCGCCGTCATAGGTGTCGTAGCTGCCATCGGCGATGGCGCGCCGCACCGTCTCGGCCGAGTTCGGCTTCTGGCCGAAGGAGATCGACCAGACCGGCTTGCCGCCCGCCGATTGCGGGCCGGCCCAGGCCATGTGCAGCTCCGCATCCTGCACCAGCCGGCAGGTCGAGAGCTTCGGATCCTCGCCGGCGCAGTCCTGGTCGAGCGTCTTCCCGGCCGCGGCAAGCGCATGATCGAGATCGCCGATCGTCTCGGGAAGCGGCAGGGTATAGGGCGAGAAAGGCACCGCGCCCTGCTCCACGCGGATGTCCTTGTAGCCCTGCTGCTCCATCGTCTTCTGCATATCCGCAGGCATCGGATCGCGGTTGATGTCGGCATCGACGCGGAAGCCCTTGCCGGTCTTCGCGGAATAGAAGTTGAAGACCGCCAGCTTCGGCGGGCCCGCCTTGCTCATGTCCGGAATGCCGCTGCCGCTCGTGGCGAAGCCGAAGCCGGAGAAATCGACTTCGACCAGCGCCGCATCGGGATCGATCTTCCTGGCCTCGTCCCGGGCGCGGGCGAGCGTGTCCTCGGCCTTGCTCCCGCCGCAGCCGGCGAGCGCCAGCAAGACGCCGAGCAGCAATATTGGCAAGCGCCTCATGGACCATCCCCCAGGGAATGGCCGGATGGTAACTCAGGGCGTGGACGGTTTGGGAGAGTGAATCAGGCGTCCGGATAGTGGATGCCGGTGACGTCCAGCTTCAGGTCGCCAGCCGGCCGCTTCCAGATCACCGTGTCGCCGACCTTGGCGTCCTTGAGCGCCAGAGCCAGCGGCGAGACCCAGGACAGCTTGCCCTGATTGGGATCGGCCTCGTCCTCGCCGACGATCTCGAAGTGGCGCTTGGTGCCGTTCTCGTCCTCGGTGTCGACCTGGGCGCCGAAATCCACGCGATCCTTGGGCTGCTGCGCCGGATCGACCAGGATCGCACGGGTGATGCGCTCCTGGACGTAGCGCAGGTCGCGCTCGGCCACCTGCAGCGCTTCCTTGTCGAGCAGATCCTTCTCGGTCTGATGGCGATGCTTGGCGTCTTCGAGCTCGGCGAGCTGCTCTCGCAGCAAAGCCAGGCCACGCGGCGTCACGAAATTGGGATGCGGGCTTTGCGGCCGCTCCGGCAATTCCGGGACCTGATCTTCGTTTTCCTTGACGAAAGCGCGACTCATCCTTGCTCACTCCCTCCCCTCTTATTTAGAGTCGCCAAATTCCTGGACAAGGTCAAAGAATATCAGCGCCGGGGTAAGGCCTTGGCATAGCTGGGTTTTCGGGGAAGAGATGGTTTACGGGGAGATCTGGGGATGACCGAGGTCCGATGCCTCCTGGAGAAGCGCTCAATCCTGGGCGAAGGCCCGATCTGGCGCCCGCGGGAGAATTCACTCTACTGGATCGATCTCAAGGCGCCGGCGATCTACTGCTTCGACGTCATCACCCGGCAGAACCGGCAGGTCCCGGCGGCGCTCGGCAAGACGATCGGCGGCATGGTCTTCGCGCGCAACGGCCGCATGATCATCCAGGACGCCGAAGGCATCCATGAGCTCACGCAGACCGGTCACCGCAACCTGCTGCTGAACCCGGAAGCCGATGTGGTCGGCAACTCCTTCAACGACGCGAAATGCGATCCCAAGGGGCGGCTCTGGACCGGCACCACCGATGTCAAGGAGGTGCGTCCCAGCGGCAGCCTCTATGTGGTCGAGGGCCATGGCCGGACCCCGGGACGGGTGCGCCAGATCGACAGCGCGATCGTCTGCGCCAACGGCCCGGCCTTCTCGCCGGATGGACGCCATGCCTATTTCGCCGACAGCGTCGCCGAGGAGATCTACACCTACGACGTCGATCTCGATACCGGCCTCATCAGCGCGCGCAAGCTGTTCGTGAAGACGCAGAACGGCCAGCCCGACGGCATGACCGTCGACTCCCAGGGCTTCCTCTGGAATGCGATGTGGGACGGCTGGCGCATCGTGCGCTACGCGCCTTCCGGCGAGATCGACCGCGAGATCAAGCTGCCGGTGCCGCGGCCGACCTCGGTCTGCTTCGGCGGTCCGCGCATGGACCAGCTCTTCATCACCACGGCCAGCGACGGCCTCACCGAGCAGCAGCTCGCCGAGGCGCCGCTCTCGGGCAGCCTCTTCATTTGCGAGCCGGGCGTCAAAGGCCTGCTCGACGCCGAATATAACGGGTAAACATGACCACAGAATCCTACGACGTCGTCATCATCGGCGGCGGCGTGATCGGATCTTCCACCGCGTATTTCCTGGCGAGCCAGCCCGATTTCCAGGGCCGGATCGCCGTGATCGAGAAGGACTCGACCTACGAGGCCGCGGCGACGCCGCGCTCGGCCGGCGGCGTGCGCCAGCAATTCTCGACGCCGGAGAACGTCGTCATCTCGCAATTCGCCGCCCAGTTCTACAAGTCGATCGACGCGCACCTCGCGGTCGGCAACGAGAAGCCGGCGATCCAGTTCCGCGAGAACGGCTATCTCTTCCTCGCCACCCATGCGGGGTTGAAGACCCTGGTCGCCAACCATCGCATCCAGCACGAATACGGCGCTGCGACCGAGCTCTGGACCCCGCAGGAGCTGGAGGCCCGCTTCCCCTGGGTCAACATCGCCGATCTCGCCGGCGCCACGTTCGGCCCGAACGATGAGGGCTGGATCGATCCCTATGGCCTGCTCCAGGCCTTCCGCAAGAAGGCGCGGTCGCTCGACGTCACCTATATCGCCGGCGAAGTGGTCGGTCTCGAGATGGCCGGCAACCGCGTCGCCGCGGTGAAGCTCAAGGAAGGCGGCCGCATCGCCTGCGCCACCGCGGTCAATTCCGCCGGCTATCACGCGCGCACCATCGCCGGCTATGCCGGCATCGACCTGCCGGTCCATCCCCGGAAGCGCTTCATCTACGTCTTCGACTGCCGCGAGGAATTCGAATCCGAGACCATGCCGCTCACCATCGATCCCAGCGGCGTCTGGTGGCGGCCGGAAAGCGGCAACTTCATCTGCGGCGTCTCGCCGGAGGAAACCGACGATCCGGATTGCACCGATTTCGAGCTCGACTATCGGCCGTTCGAGGAGCTGATCTGGCCGACGCTCGCCCACCGGGTGCCGGTCTTCGAGGCGATCAAGCTGGTCCGCGCCTGGGCCGGCCATTACGACTACAACGTACTGGACCAGAACGTGCTGATCGGCCCGGCGCCGCAAGTGCCGAACCTGCATTTCGCCAACGGCTTCTCCGGCCACGGATTGCAGCAGAGCCCGGCGATCGGCCGCGCCTTGAGCGAGCTCATCACCTACGGCGAATTCCGCACCATCGATCTGAGCCGCCTCTCCTTCGCGCGGGTCGCGAGCGGCGCGCTCATGAAGGAAGACAACATCGTCTGAGCCGGCCATCGTCTGGGCCGAATTGGGAGGCTGCCTTGTCCACCGCCCTGGTTTCGATCATCTGCGAGGATCATCCCGGCCTGATCGCCGACGTCGCCGGGCGCCTGTTCGATCTCGGCATCAATCTCGGCGACACCACCTTCGCCGTGCTCGGCGGCGGCGCCGAGTTCACGCTGGTGGCGAAGCTGCCGGACGACCGCCTGTCCCTGGACGACCTGGAGCAGGAGCTGAAGTCGCTGCCGGCGCTGAAGGGCGCCCGTCTCTCGGTCACGGCCTTCCAGTACCGCGAGAGCCAGGACGAGCACGCGCGGATCACCCATCGCATCGAGATCGTCGGCGACGACAGTCCCGGCCTGGTCGCGCGCCTCTCCGAAGCCTTCCGCGCCTTCGGCGCCAATATCGTGCGGCTGAATTCCGAGAGCGTGCCCAGTGCCAGCGGTGCGCGCTTCCTGCTGCGCATGGCCGTCTGGGTCCCCGCCGGCAAGGAGGCATCCTGCATGGCGACGGTGGCGAACACCGCCGGCCAGATGAATCTGAAGTGCCAGTGGCAGCAGGTGGCCTGATCCTGAACCGTCATGCCCGGGGGCAAGCCCGGGCATGACGACTTGAAGGCGACTACTGCCCGACGCAGACCAGGCCCTGGCGCGCCTTCGCCTCATCCACGCTGTAGCGCGGGCGGGTGCAGAGACCGTTGTATTGCATGACGGCGTCATTATAGGCGTCGCGCGCCTTGTTCACCGCCGGCAGGTATTGCGTGCTCACGGAATCGCGCAGCGTCTGCTGCTGCGCCATCAGGTCCTTCAAGACCTGCTGGCCGACCGTGTCCTCCGGGTCGAGCTTGGCGCGTTGCGAAACGACTTCCTGGTTGATCTGGTCGAGCTGCCGCTGATGCTCGTCGAAATCCTTCTGCGCCGCGAGCCAGGCATCCTGCAGCGGCTGCAGCCTGGGCTGCATGCAGAGGCATTGCTGGATCTCCGGCACGCTGAGCGACTGCGCGGATTGCGCCGCCGCCGGACCGGTTGCGGCGATCGCGGCCGAGAGGCCCAGGAATACCGCGAGGTGACGCTTCGAGCGTGAAAATACCATCGACAACTCCGTCAGCGCGTCCGAAGACGCGGCGCATATTCAACGGCTTCGGATTATGGCAAGCTGATGAATGCGTCAACAACCCCCTGGTTCCTCTCACCCCGCAGTCCAGCCCCCTGACTCGCCATGCATGTGATCGTCCTCGGCGCCGGTTTGCTCGGCGTCACCACGGCCTACTATCTCTCGCGCGAGGGGCATCAGGTCACCGTGATCGACCGCCGCCCGGAGCCCGCGCGCGAGACCAGCTTCGCCAATGCCGGCCTGCTCACGCCGGGCCATGCCTATGCCTGGGCCAGCCCGCGCGCGCCGATGATCCTCTTGAAATCGCTCTGGCGCAACGACACGGCACTCCGCTACCGGCTGCGGCTCGATCCCGGCATGTGGGCCTGGAGTCTGAAATTCCTCGCCAACTGCACCGCGGCGCGCAACCGCGAGAATACGCTGATCAAGGTGCGGCTCTGCACCTACAGCCTGAAGGAGACTGCCGAGGTCACCGCCGAGACCGGCATCCAATGGGACCGCTCGCAATCGGGCGCGCTCTATCTCTACCGCGAGGCCGATCACTTCCGGAGCGGCAGCGTCAACATGCGGATGCTGATGGACGAAGGCGTCGAGGCGAGGTTCCTCGACGCCGAGGCGCTCGCGGCGCTGGAACCGGCCCTGGCGCCGATCAAGGGCCGCTTCGCCGGCGCCATCCACACGCCGCGCGACGAAGCCGGCGATGCGCGCAAGTTCACCATGGCGCTGGCCGAGGCCTGCAAGAAAAGCGGCGTCGATTTCCGCCTCGGCAGCGCCATCACGCGGCTCGATCGCGAAGGCGACCGCATGACCGGCGTCGAGACCGACCAGGGGCGCGTCCAGGGCGACGCCTATGTGCTGGCGCTCGGCAGCTACAGCCCGCTGCTGGCCAGGCGCCTCGGCCTGAAGCTGCCGGTCTATCCGGTCAAAGGCTACTCGCTCACGCTGCCGATCACCGATGCCGCGAGCGCGCCCTCGCATTTCGGCGTGGATGAGAAGAACCTGGTGGCCTTCGCGCGGCTCGGCGACCGGCTGCGGGTGACGGCGACCGCCGATTTCGCCGGCTACGACACCGCCTTCGAGGAGCGCGACTTCGCCCATATGAAGCGCGTCGCCATGGAACTCTTCCCCAAGGCCGCCGCCTATGACCGGCCGAACTACTGGGCGTGCCTGCGGCCGATGACGCCGGACGGCCCGCCCATCCTCGGTCCGAGCCCGCTTAAGAACCTCTGGATGAATACCGGCCACGGCCATATCGGCTGGACCATGGCCTGCGGCTCCAGCCGCATCGTGGTCGACCGCATGCTCGGCCGCAAACCCGGGATCGACGACGCGCCGTTCCTGCTCTCGCGGTACTGAGCGCGTCGTTTCGCCGCTCAGAACTTGTCCGGAAACTGCTTGGCGATCGCGCCGGTCAGGGCGTCGGAGATGACGTCCATATGCGCCTCCATGTCCGCCCAGTTCTTCGCCTCGGCGTCGTACTGGCCGGCTTTCAAGTCCTGGATCTGTGCGATGTGATGACCGCCATGGGCCTGCAGCAGGCCGAGCACGGTGTCCTTCGGCAGGTTCGGATTGGCGCCGCTCAGGAAGGTGGCGATCTTGTCGGCATTGGCCATCATATCGTCCGTGGCCTTTTGCTGACCCGCCTTGTCGCCCTTGTCGGTGGCGATGAGATAGGCCTTGATCGCCCCGTAATGGCCCGCCAGCAGCGGGAACAACGCCTGGCTCGCCGCGTCGCCGTAGAACGGCTTGATCGAATCCGCGAGCGCATGGGCATTGGCGACGACCTGGGCTTCCGCCGCCTTCGCCTCGGCCGGGTGCTTGGCCAGCGTGGCGACGACGACATTGCGGACCCAGAAGATGTGATCGTGCCACAGCCCCCGCATGGCCGCGTCCGTCGCGACGATCTTCGGCGAGCCCGCGGGCGGCGCCGACATCGCCATCTCGTCGGCGGAGCCGGCGGCGGGCAAGAGAAGAGCAAGCGAAAGAACGACGGCGCTGGCGGCAGAAGCGATCGGTTTCATGAATTTCCTCCTGTTCATCGGCCCCTTGGCTCGGCCGGTCCCGGGACCCTAGGCCAGCATCGTCACTTTTGACATATTTTTATGTCTTTAGTAACAATACTGTGATCGCGGTCGCGGCCGGCGCGCCGGGGGCTTATTCTTCTGCTCATGGACTCGCACACGATTCCCGCTTCCTCCGACCGGCGCGCCGATCTCATGGCGGCGCTGCTGCAGGACAAGGCCGGCCTCAGCATCGACGAGCTCACGGAACGGCTCGGCATCACGCGGACCGCCGTGCGCCAGCACCTGGCAGCGCTGGAGCGCGAGGGCACGGTCGCGCGCGGCGGCGTGCGCCCGAGCGGCGGACGGCCGCAGCATGTCTATGTGCTGACCGAGGCCGGGGCCGAGCGGTTCACCCGCCGTTATTCCTGGTTCGCCGATCTCCTGATCGGGCTGCTGCGCTCCGAGCTCGGCGCGGAAGACCTGCGCGAGCGGCTGGAAGCTTTGGGCGAGAATGCCGCGCGGGCCTTGCTGCGCTCCGCGGCCGGCGACCAGCGCCTAGCGGCGCGCCTCGGCGAGCTCGCGGCCGCGATGCGCGAGCTCGGCTACGAGACCGATCCGGTCAATCCGCGCGAGAAGGAGATCGTGGCGCGAAACTGCATCTTCCATCAGCTCGCAGTCGCCAATCCGGAAGTCTGCGCCTTCGATCTCGGCCTGATGGCGAAATTCGCCGGCGCCAAGGTCGACCATGTCGAATGCATGGCCCGCGGCGAGCATGTCTGCCGCTTTCGCTTCGGCGGGAAGTGAGGCGCGGCGCTACCGCGCGTCGTGGCGGTCGGACAGTGTGACGCCGATCGCGGCCAGCATCACGCAGGCCACGGCGACCAGCATGCGCGGGCCGGCCGGTTGGCCGAGGCAGAGCACGCCGACCAGCGCGCCGGCCGCAGGCTCCAGCGTCAGCAGGATGCCGTAGGTCCGGGCGGACATGTTCTGCAGCGCCTGGAACTCCAGGATCATCGGCAGCACGACGCCGAGCAGCGAGACCGCAAGCGCACCGGCGAGATCGGGAAGATCGGCGCCGAACAGACCGCCGTCGATGAAAGCGAGCGGGAGCAACAGCACCGAGCCGATCCAGAGCGCGACGGCAAGACCCGCCTGACCCGGCAGGACCGTGCCGGCGAGCTTCGAGAGCGGCACGAAAGCGGCCCAGGCCAGCGCCCCCAGGACGGCATAGAGCAGGCCGACCGGATCGAGATGCGCGCCGACTTCCGGCGTGAGCAGCCCCACGCCCAGCGCCGCAATCCCGATCCAGACGAAATGCACGACCCGCCGCGAGGTCGCGACCGCCAGGCCGAGGGGCCCCAGAAACGTGATCGTCGCGACGATGCCGAGCGGCAACCGGTCGAGCGCCAGGAAATAGAACAGCGTCAGCAGCGCGATCGACACGCCGAACAACAGCAGCAGGCGCAGGTGCGGCCGGGCGGCGGGCGCCGTGCCGATCAGCGTGAGCCCTTCCGCGGGGATGACGCCAACTCCCTGCAGCAGGGTGACGACGGCCGCCGAGCATAACGTGCTGGCGAAGGCGGTCGCCGTCGCGCCGATGCTCGAGAGCAGGATGGTCGCGAGCGCGCCGCCGAGCTGCACGAAGACGATGGCCAGGATCAGCAACACGGTCGGCGGCAAGCGGCCAAGGCCGAACGCCGTCACGCTGCCGGGTGTTGCGATCGCAGAGGACGCGGGCTGCTCCGGCCGCGGGCCGGATGTCGGCTGGGAGATCGCGATCTGCATGATCACCCCCTCTTGCAAATCACCGCGCGAAGCGGCGACCGACAGGCATCCCTCTTAAGACGTAAGCCGGAAGCTCACACCGTGAACAGCCGGCCCCATTGCGGCATCGGCTCGCTGATGCCGGCGAGGCGCAGCATATGCCAGGCCATCGCGTGGTTGGACGAGGTCACCGGCTTGCCGAGCTCGGCTTCCAGGCTCTTCGCGGTCTCGGCGAGGCGGATGCTGGTGCAGGAGACGAAGACCGCATCGACCGATGGATGCCGTCCCAGCTCGAGTGCCGCGTTGCGCAGCGATTCCTGGCTGATCCGCGCCACGTCGTTGTCATTCTCGTGGTTGAACGAGCCCATGACCGGCACCTCGATGCCCCGCGCCTGCACGAAGTCGCGGAACAGCCGGTTCACCGAATCGATATAGGGCGTCAGCAGCGCGATCCGCTTGACGCGCATCGCCTTGAAGCCGGCGATGGCGCCGGTGATCGGCGTCGTCACTTTCGCCTTGGGCCAGGCCTGGTGCACGCGCTTGAAGACGTTCTCCTCGCCGATCACGACCGTCCCCGAGGTGCAGCCATAGCCGACCACATCCATCGCCGGGCCGGGACGGATCACCGCCGCCGCATCGGTCATGCCGGCTTCCATGCGCGCCAGCGTCGTCGGGTTGATCTCCGCCTCGTTGGCGATGCGGCTCTGATAGACCGCGACGCCGTCGATCTGGAAGATCTTCCGGTACTCGTATTCGATCGTCTGGTCGGTCGCGAGCACGATGACGCCGATCGCCGCGCGGTGGAAGATGCCGCGGTCCATTTCGAACGGCAGATGCTGGCGGTTGACCAGGAGTCCATCGCCCAGCGGCCCGTCCTTGGGCGCGGGTTGAACGATCTTCATGCGCTCGACTGCAGCCATTCTCCGAGTCTCCTACACAGCCTTGTGAGGCCGGCCGATGCCAAGGAACTCGGGCGATCGGCGGCCTGTTGTGTTATTTTAGTCCCTGGTCCGCATGGAATCCATGGTGTCGCCTTGCTGCGTCGTGCTGTTCGAAATTCGGTGATTGCCGCTACGCTGCTGCTCGCGGCAACGGCCGGCGCCGATGCCCAATCGACAGCGGGCCAGGCCGAACCGCCGGCGAGCGTCCAGGCGGTTTCCTACGCACCGATCGCGCCGGGCGCTCAGTTCGAGACCCAGATGAACAACGATACCGAGCTCGACCAGGAAGCGCTGGATCTGGTCAACCAGGCGCTGGTCGGCCGCGGCTACAGCGTGGACACCGCCGGGTCGCTGGTGATGGTGGTCGAGACCGATCTCGTGCGCGGCCAGAAGCAGGACGATCCGCTCGGCCAGGCCTATGCCGACAATAACGGCGCCAAGGTGCAGGCGCGGCTGTTCTCGACCAGCCAGAACAGCCTGCTCAACCCGCAGCAGCCGATCGGCTCGGCCGATCGCCTCTTCCGCATCAGCCTCTCGGTCTATGACCGCGCCAGCGGCCTCTACGTCTGGCGCGGCAGCGTGATGCGCAACGATCCCGATCTCGATGTCAACAAGGCCAGCAACGAGATGGTGGCGGCGCTGATCGCCACGCTCGGCCGCACCGTCCATCCCGCTCCGGCGCAATAGCCGAGCTCACCTGCGACCGGCATTGCCCGCCCGCTTTGGGCTCGGCTAGACTGCAGCCGATCCAATCGCGCCCGTCATCGGCGGCGTCGCAACAATAATCTGCGGGACGGAAATCACCCATGGCGGTCAATCAGGGCGTGGTCAACCAGGTGGGGGGCCATGCCGTCATCAGCCTGCTGGAGACCTATGGTGTCGATACGGTGTTCGGCATTCCCGGCGTCCACACGCTGGAGCTCTATCGCGGCATCGCCGACCGGCGGATGCGCCATATCGGCGTGCGCCATGAGCAAGGCGCCGGCTTCATCGCCGACGGCTATGCCCGCGCTTCGGGCAGGCCCGGCGTCTGCTGCCTGATCACCGGCCCGGGCCTGATGAACGCGGCGACGCCGATCGGCCAGGCCTATTCGGATTCCGTGCCCGTGCTGGTGCTCTGCACGGTCAACGCGAAAGGCGATCTCGGCAAGGGCCGCAACCGCCTGCACGAGATCAGCGACCAGCGCGCGGCGATCGCACCGCTGACCGCCTTCAC
>DASZYM010000480.1:0-2059 GCA_035545355.1 Dongiaceae bacterium | reverse complement strand
GTTCTCGCCCGAAGCGATCCTGCAGAACTGGTTCACGTTCGATCCGAAGATGACCGAGCGCTTTCAGGACATGTTCGTCAACATGGCCGGGCTCGGCATGGGCCGGACCAAGGACAAGACATAGGGCATGCCGACCGATCGTAGTTCGCCTGTCGGAGAACACCGGCTTCGCCCGCCGGGGGTCGGCCTGTTGCTCGCCGAAGCGCGAGGGTTGCTGGAATTCAACGCCAGCGTTGCCCTCGGACCGCTGCTGATGAATGCGCCGAAAGGCGACGGCCATCCGGTGCTGGCGCTGCCGGGTTTTCTTGCCAGCGATCTGTCGATGGCGCCGCTGCGGCGGCTTCTGAAATATCTGGGTTACGATACCTACGCCTGGGAGATGGGCCGCAATTTCGGCGGCGTGATCAAGTTGCGGGATGCCTTGCGCGATCGCCTCCTGCAAATCCATGATGCGACCGGGCGCAAGGTCAGCATCGTCGGCTGGAGCCTCGGCGGTATCTATGCGCGCGATCTCGCGCTGAGCATGCCGGACGCGGTGCGTTACGTCGTCACCATGGGAAGTCCGTTTGCGGGCGATGTCACGGCGACCAACGCCACCCGGCTTTACGAGGCGTTGTCGGGCGAGCAGGTTCAGGCCAATGACGACCTCCGCCGCGCCATTGCCGGCGATCTCCCGGTGCCAACCACCTCGATCTATTCCCGCACCGACGGCATCGTGAACTGGCGGACCTGCCTGTTGCGTTCCTCCGATACAGCCGAGAACATCGAGGTCCTGTTCGCAAGCCATATCGGGATGGGCGTCAATGCCCCGGTTCTATGGGCTCTGGCCGATCGTCTGGCGCAACCGGAAGGGGAATTCGCCCCATTCGATCGATCCGGCCCGTTTGCCATTGCATATTCCCCGCCGGAACAGGCACAATCCTGACCCGCTCTCGAAAGAGAGCCGCGAAAGCCGCCGCCAAGAAGCGCCCCAAGGCGCCGCGCGGCAGGTGGTCGGGAGGGAAGTATGAGTGACGCCAAGAAACTGTCCTCGATGGACGCCTCGTTCCTGTATCTGGAGACGCCGGAGATGCCGATGCACGTGGGCAGCATGGCGATCTTCCGGCTGCCGGACGATTACAAGGGCAATTTCTTCGAGGACTTCAAGGCGATGATCGCCTCGCGGCTTCACATCGCGCCGATTCTCAAAGCTCGCCTGCAGAAGACGCCGCTCGACATCGATCATCCGAGCTGGGTCGAGGACGACCAGTTCGACATCGATCGCCACATCTTCCGCGGCAGCCTGCCGGCCCCCTACGACCGCGCCACGCTGGAACGCATCGTCGGCTGGATGCACGCAAAACTTCTCAATCGCGCCCGCCCGCTGTGGGAGTTCTATGTCTTCGAGGGGATGAAGGACAACGAGATCGGGCTCTATTCCAAGATGCATCACGCCTGCATCGATGGCGGCGCAGGTGCTGCGCTGACCAACATGATCTATGACGTGACGCCGGTGCCGCGTGAGGTGCCGCCACCAACCGCGACGCGTAAGCTCGAGCCGCGCGAGGTCGCCGCCAATTTCCTCGATTCCTATCAGCAACTCTGGCGGCAGCCGTTCGACGCATCGGCTCCAGCCAGGACGCTGGAACTGCCGCGTTCCGGCAAGAACGACCTCGGGTCGATCCTGTTCGACAATGCCATGTTCCAGATCGAGAACGCGGTGAAGTTCGCCGGCAGCATCCCGTCGGTGCTGAAGAGCGTCTCCGAAGTTGTGGGCAAGGTCACCGATCCGAAGTCGCGCGACAGCATCGCCAGCATGGCGTCGCCGCCGACCATCCTGAACAAGACGATTTCGTCGGAGCGCAGTTTTGCCGGCACCTCGATCTCGCTGTCGCGGGCCAAGGCGCTCGCCAAGAAATCCGGCGGCAAGCTGAACGATGTGGTGCTGGCACTCTCAAGCGGCGTGGTGCGGCGCTATCTGAAAGAGCAGGGCGCGCTGCCGTCAAAGTCCATGACCGCGGCGGTGCCGATCTCGCTGCGCGAGGAAGGCAATACCGACGCCAACAACCAGGTGTTCGGC
>DASZYM010000479.1:0-5469 GCA_035545355.1 Dongiaceae bacterium | reverse complement strand
CATGGTGCCGCAGCTCCATGTCCATGTGATTGCCCGCTTCACCGACGATCCCGCCTGGCCGCGCCCGGTCTGGGGCGTGCAGGCCCCCGTCCCCCTGACCGGCGAGGAAGCGGAGATCGAGGTCATCCAGTGGCGCGAGCGGCTGGCTTAGCACGGAAGCCCGATCAATAGCCGTTGCGGCTGGCGAAATGATGGCCGCTCACCAGCGTGATCAGATGCGCGGCGAAGACCAGTACGGCCGCGGCCGCGATGAACTGCACCGCCAGCCAGGGCACGATCGGCCAGAGGCGTTCGCGCGCCGGCTTGCGGAGCTGCCAGTTCGCAACGCCGCCGCTGACCAGAGCAACGACGAGCACGCCGAGCGAAAGCGGAAGATCGGGATCCATCAATCCCGGCGTCAATCGAGGACGGCGACCAGGCGCTCGACCACCTTGGCGGAGACCGGTGCCACCGCGGTCAGGAAGCGGCCGAAATCGAGATGGCTCTCGGCGCCGGCGAGATCGCTCAAGGAGCGGATCACGATCGCGGGCACGCCGAAGGCCTTGGCCACCTGGGCGACCGCCGCACCCTCCATCTCGACCGCATGGGCATGGAACTGGTCCTGCAGGCGGCGGCGCACATTCTCGTCGTTGATGAACTGATCGCCGCTGACGATGGTCCCCACCTTGACGATCGGCGTGCGTTGCGGCGCGTCGTAGCCCTCGAACAGCGCCGCCGGCAAAGCCGGCAGCGCGTAGCCGTCCAGCGCCCGGTGGATGCGGGCGACCAGGTCCTTCGGCAGGTCGTAGCCGAAATCCGGCCGACCCGGACCGAAAGGCGGGATGCCGGGCTGGAACGGGGTGAAGCCTTCGGCCTGAACCCGTCCGTAATCGTGCTGGACCAGGCGCTGCGCCACGACCAGGTCGCCGATGGCAAGATGCGGGTCGACGCCGCCGGCGACGCCCGACATCACGATGGCGCGGCATTTGAGGTTGTCGAGCAGCAAAGTCGCGGTCATCGCCGAGGCGACCTTGCCGATCCCACTCTCGATCATGGCGACCGGGCGGCCGTAGAGCCTGCCCTGCAGCACCTCGCGCCCGGCGAGCTCCCGGCGCTCGACCGCGCTCATGTCGCCGAGCAGGGCGGCGATCTCTTCGGCCATGGCACAAATGATGCCGAGGGGGAATTGTTCGTCCAGCATGGGGTGGTTTCTCGCAGGCGCTGTCTCTGCGGCCGGAGGTTAGACGATGCGTCGGGCGATTGCTACGCGGGGCTGGGCCTTGCCGCGTCGCGCGCCAAGGTCGGGCAACGCCCGCACGCCACGCAAAAACAAGAACGGCGGCCCCTGAGGGCCGCCGTCGAGTCTCACGGGAATACGAGATGATCGAGGGAGACTAATAGGCCCAGCTTGCCGCCACGCTTTCGCGCAGGACGGGGCTGGCGCCGGCACTCTCCTTCCGCTTGGCATGGCGGAGGGAGATCACGGTCGGCCGCTGATCGGCGGCCGGCTGGTACCAGAGCGAGAACTCGCCCAGCGAATCCAGGAAACCGCCGGCCTTCTCCTCGTCGGCGATCTCGATGGAATCGATGCCGCAGCGGTCCATGAACAGGTACTGGTCGCGCAGCACGTTGCCGGTGGCGCGCAGCTCGGCCTGGTAGCCGAGGCGCTGCCGGAGGATGCGCGCCTGGGAATAGCCGCGGCCGTCGGTGAATTTCGGGAATTCGAGCACGATCAGGCCGAACCGATCGAGATCGTCGGCCACCGCGACCGGCGACTGGTCGCTCTTGAGCTTGAGGCCGATCGGCGCGTTACGCCCGATCAGCGTGTCGCGCTCCTTGAGGAAGCGGTCGAGCGTCACCACGACCGGCTTGCCGTCCGGCAGAGCCTGGTCGTCCGCGACGGTCAGCCAGTCATTCGGCTGCAGGGCGCCGTGCTTGAGAATTGCCATAGAGCTTCTCCTTGAACGGATCGAGGCCGATGCGGCGATAGGTTTCGAGGAACCTCTCGTCGCTGCCCGTCCGCTTCTCCAAATAGACGTTCACGATGGTCTCGACGGCATCCGCGACCTGGTCGATCGCGAAAGCCGGCCCCACGATCTTGCCGATCGACGAATCGTCCTTGGACGAGCCGCCGAGCGTGATCTGATAGAATTCCTCGCCCTGCTTATCGACGCCGAGGATGCCGATATTGCCGGCATGGTGATGGCCGCAGGCATTGATGCAGCCGGAGATGTTGAGCCGGAGCTCGCCGATATCTTCGAGCCTACGAAAATCATTGAAACGACGCGAAATGCGCTGCGCGATCGGGATCGAGCGCGCATTGGCGAGGTTGCAGTAATCCAGCCCCGGGCAGGAGATGATGTCGCTGAGCAGGCCGATATTCGGATTGGCCAGCCGCACCGCCGCGAGGCGCTGCCAGAGCGCATAGAGGTCCTGCTTGCGCACGCTCGGCAGAACCAGGTTCTGCTGATGCGAGACCCGGATCTCCTTGAAGCTGTATTCGTCGGCAAGGTCGGCGGTCACATCCATCTGGTCGGCCGAGCAATCGCCCGGCACGCCGCCTTCCGGCTTCAGCGAGACCGTGACGATGCTGTAGCCGTCAACCTTATGCGGATGCGTGTTGGTGCGGACCCAGCGCGCGAAAGCGGGATCGCCGCGCTTGGCGGTCTCGAGCTCCGTCGAGATCGCCGGCAGCGTCTCGTAGGCCGGCGGCGCGAAGTATTGGCGGATGCGCTCGACCTCCTCCGGCGCCAAAGTCAGCGCGCCGTCCTTGATGCGGGCCCATTCCTCCTCGACCAGACGCGCAAACTCTTCGGCGCCGGTGGCGGTGACCAGGATCTTGATCCGCGACTTATAGAGGTTGTCGCGGCGGCCGAGCATGTTGTAGACGCGCAGGATCGCCTCGAGATAGCTCAGCAGGTGCGGCTTCGGCAGGAAGCTGCGGATCGTCGGACCGATCGCCGGGGTGCGGCCCATGCCGCCGCCGACGATAACTTCGAAGCCGATCTCGCCGGCCTCGCTCTTCACCATCTTCAGGCCGATGTCGTGGAACTTCACCGCAGCGCGGTCGTGGCTGGCGCCGGTTACCGCGATCTTGAACTTGCGCGGCAGGAAGGCGAATTCCGGATGCAAGGTGGACCACTGGCGGATGATCTCGGCCCAGAGCCGCGGATCCTCGATCTCGTCGGGCGCGACGCCGGCGAAGTGATCGGCCGTCGTGTTGCGGATGCAGTTGCCGCTGGTCTGGATGCAATGCATCTCGACTTCGGCGAGATGCGCCAGGATGTCCGGCACCTCGACGAGCTGCGGCCAATGGAACTGGATGTTCTGCCGCGTGGTGAAATGGCCGAAGCCCTTGTCGTAGCGGCGCGCGATATAGGCGAGCTTGCGCAGCTTGGCCGAGGACAGCACGCCGTAGGGAATGGCGATGCGCAGCATATAGGCATGGAGCTGCAGATAGATCCCGTTCTGCAGGCGCAGCGGGCGGAACTCGTCCTCGGTCAGCTCGCCGGCAAGGCGGCGCGCGACCTGACCGCGGAACTGCTTCACGCGCTCGGCGACGAAGGTGGCGTCGAACTCGTCGTAGCGATACATGGTTAATCCGCGATCCTTGCCGTCCAGGAGCCGTGATCGGCGGCGACGCTCGGGCCTTTGCTCGCGCGGATGCGCTCGCGGGCGCTGGCCGCTTTCAGGCCTTCCGGCGTCTCCGCCACTTCGGCGAGGTAGGGCCCGACCACCAGGCGCGCCTTGACGTCGGCCTTGGTGCTTTCCAGCACCGCCTCGGCCTCGGCTTCGTCGCGCAGCGGCAGGCTGGCGGTGAACTCCTCCGACCAGCGGCGCTCCGCGGTCAGCCAGACGATCGCGCCGTCGCGCAACCGGTTGGCGGTCACAACCTGGGCATTCATCGGACACCTCCAGCGGCACGACGCGCGGTCTGCGACGAGCGCAGGACGACCACGCGCAGGCCGGTCACATCAAACTCTTCATCGGACGCCACATGCCGCGCGTCGCGGCGGGCGTAATCCAGGATCGCCGGCGCAATGCCTGTGTCATGGACGATCACGTCGGCCTTGCGCAGAGCGCGCAGCGTCCTGAGGGTGAGATCCTCGGGATCGTTCGAGGCGAGCTCGATCTCGGTCCGCATCCCCTGCCCGCGCGCGTCGGCGTCGGTGGCGTTGAGATCGCGGATCATGCGGCGCGCGGCGCGGATATCCTCGCCGGCCATCACCAGTTCCGCAGCCTCGCCGTCGAAGAAGCGCTCCCAGAAGCGGCGGCGCGTGGCGTTGTCGGAAACGCGGGTCTGCACCGCGGCGCGAAACCGGCGCGCGAAACCGGCCAGACGATCCAGACCGGTCGGCAGCGCGTCCTCGATCCAGCCGCGCACGCGCTGGGCCAGGATCGGCGAGGCGCCGCCGGTCGAGATGCCGATCACGACATCGCCGCGATCGACCACCGCCGGCATGGTGAAATCCGAAAGCTCCGGCCGATCGACGACATTCACCGGCAGGCGCGCGTCGCGCGCAGCGGCCGCCACGATCCGGTCGGCCGCATCATCGCCGCTGGCGCCGAAGACCAAGGCATAGCCGCCCAGAGTCGGAGGAAGTGCGTCGCGGAGATCGACCTGCGCACCGGCCGCCAGCAACAAGCGCTGCTTGGCATGGGCCAGCGCACCGGCGCCGACGACCAGCACCTTGCGTCCCCGCAGCCGCATGAAGATCGGGAAAGATTCCATCACCCGCTCTATTTACACATCGAGACTGGAATACTCGCCGCCAGCAAGTTTTCCTGTTGTCTCAATTACGTATTCGGGCGGGTTGTCGTCAAGGCCATTCACCACAAATATATTATAACAACATAATCATGTTGTATAAATCGATGACGGTCGGAGCTCTCGCTTTGGCGCGTCGCGCCGCCCATCTAAGGCATGTATGATTGCTGCATTCGCAAGGAGTTGCCGCCTTGGAGCCGAGAACTGCCCGCCCGACCGCACCCCATGACCATGACCGTTGCATCGCCGATGCGCTGGACATGGCGGAGGCGGTCTGCGCCAAGAGCGGGGCTCGGCTGACGCCGCTCCGGCGCCGGGTGCTGGAACTCGTCTGGAACAGCCACCGCCCGGTCGGGGCCTATGCGATCCTGGATGAGCTCCGCGAGGGCGACCGGGGGGCCGCGCCGCCGACCGTCTATCGGGCGCTCGACTTCCTCCTGGAGCAGGGGCTGATCCACCGGATCGAGAGCCTCAACGCCTTCGTCGGCTGCGACCATCCCGAGGACCGGCATGTCAGCCAGTTCCTCATTTGCACGAATTGCAATGCCGCGGTCGAGATCGACGACCGCGGCATCGCCAATGCGGTGAAGAAGAGCGCGGCCGAGGCCGGCTTCTCGGTGAGCCGCTTCACCATCGAGCTGCAGGGCACCTGCCCCGCTTGCGCGGCCAAGGCGGCATAAGCCTAATGCGGCACCGCCGGGTGCACGAAGGCGAAGACGACG